>CBIHPQ010000068.1:0-20280 GCA_966211825.1 uncultured Dyadobacter sp.
ATCGCATACAAATTCTAAGATTTCCACGCCACAAACACGCGGGCTCCGAGTCATGCGGAGCCCGCTTTTTTGTATATCGATGATCAGAAATTGACTGCCAATGCAAGACCTGCGGCCCTTTGCGACGGGTTAATGGATGGCTTAATGCTGAACGTCAGAGGTTCTCCCCTGCGGAGTAACTCCCGGCGAATACGGCTAGCTTTCGAGCCATTTTTACCCGCCTTTACAAACCCGACGGTACCGAAAGTTACCGCTCCCGCAAAGCCACCCAGCATCATATATGCACCCTTACGTGCACGTAGTTCGTCCTCGTAGCTCTTGTAGTTGCCATTGTCGTCCATGGCACTCACCACAATGCCTGTTCCGATTCCTGCCACAATAATGCCCACGGAAGTCCCCGCAATGCCCATGATCATCCCCGCTTTCGAACGTGTTTTATAATATTTGAACATGCTCCGCAAACGTTCGGGCGTAGCACTTTTGACATCCTCAGCAAACTGAACGGACGGTTTAACCGGACCGCTGGTTACCTTGCGCGCGGGGCCTGGTTCCTCTGCCCGGGCCGCAGGAGCCGGTTTCGTGGGTGCATAATAGTTCTGCACTTCCAACGTCGCCTCAAAGGTTTCTTCCTCGCCGTTTCCGTAGCGGATCGAGGCGATATCGGCCTTTTTAACGGAAAAAAGCGGCCCTTCCGGGTCGCTGTTCTTGCTGTATTTTACAACCAGATCGTCCACATACAGGATATACACTTCCAGTTTGGACTCGTCGCGTAACTTGATCACATCGGCCTTTCGCGGCGTTTGTGCATTTGCCTGAATGACAAATAATAGCATTAGCATGGCTAAAAGCTGATTTTTCAGCCTGGGTAAAATTACTTTCATGTGGGAAGGACTATTTGTAACTGATTTAACCCTATGAAAGTAATCAATTTACCGCAATCAGAACGACAACCTGAGGCCCAACTGCGCCGATTTATTGAACGGATCGATGCGCGGCGTAATCCTCAGCGTTGTCAGTGGCTGGTTCCGACGTTCCAGTTCCGTCTTGATCTTTTCGGCCTTACGGCTATGTTTTTTGTAGTTTTTGAAACCAATCAACCCCAAAACAACGCCTACCGCAGGCCCGGCGATCGCAAGCGACGCACCGATCGTCTTGTTATCCGGACTATCGCCTGTGCTGGCTACGATAATACCCGAAACCAGGGTTGCTACCGCCACTGAAGTGAACACAATGGCGCCCGTTTTACCATCTATCGAGCGGTTGTGGTGGAATTCATACTTATCCCTGAGCTGATCCGAATTAGCCATGACCACACTTTTCTCGAACGCGTCCGTCGGCAGGTTGTTCATATCGGCATACTGGCCGACGCTGTCAGGTGGGATGCGGCCGGGCGGGATGGAGTCTTTTACATTGATGTTCTTGCCATTTTTCAACAGTACCCGCGCCACCTGGTCCATGTAAATGTAGGTAGCGGCACTGTCAGCCTTTCCGAGGTCTCGGTAATTGATTTTTTCGTAGCTCATCTGGGTAATGAGCGCCTGGATCCGCGAACTGTCGCGTTTGATGATCACATCGTTTTTCCGGCCGGTTTGAGCTGTGGCCGCCATGCTCACCAATACGAGGATCAGTGGCAGAAATGTCTTGCTTCGTAACGTGTGTGCCCGCATAGTTTTAGGTTTTTGAATGAAAAAAGTTGATTAAACGTACACAACTTTTAACATTCAACAAAAACCATGCTATCACATCCCGAATTTATTGAGCTGTTTTACAAGTACTTCGAAATCTTTGGGATAGGGAGCTTCCACGCGTATAGGATCTCCGTTCATGACCGCAAACGAGAGCGATCTCGCGTGCAACGCAACCCGCTGAATGAGAGGCTGTTCCTCCGTATCTTTCTTCAAATTAAACTTCCTTTTCAGGCTTGAAAGAAAAATAGGCTCGCCGCCATATTGCGGGTCGTTGACGATCGGCGCTTTGAGGCACGACAAATGTACCCGTATCTGGTGCATACGCCCGGTAATGGGGATACATTCCACTAAAGTATAGCCCCGGTAAACCTGCAAAGTATTGAAAATCGTCTCCGCTTCCTTCCCCTCTGCCCGGTCGATCTTCACCGCCGTTCCGTTTTTAAGTGGTAAAATGGGCAGATAAACCGAAACGCCTTCCAGATCATGAATGCCGTTCACGACAGCGTGGTAACGTTTGGTAACCTCGCGGTGCTCAAACTGCATAGCCAAATGACGGTACGCTGCCGGATTTTTGGCAAAAGCCAATGCGCCGGAAGTTTCCTTATCGAGCCGGTGGGCCGCTTGGAGGTCGGGATTATATTCTTTGGCAAGTCGCAGTACGCTGCCTCCGCGGTCGGCCGTACGCTCATCGAGTGTTGCCAGGTGCGGCGGCTTGTTCACCAGCAAAAAATCCTCGTCCTCGAATATGATAATGTCTTTGAAATTGATCTTCATAAAGTTGCTATAAAAATAATCCGGATGATGCGCCTCATCGGGCCATTCATCCGGATCCTCACGGCCACAAGGCCTTTATCCGTTACAAAGATAATTATACTATTTGTTTCTGTAAACTTCTTTGCGGTTTGCCACCTTGATCACCTCTATCCGCAACTGACGGTCTTCGATCTCATAAACGATCCGATATTGTCCTACCCGCACCCGGTAGCTATTTTTGAAGTTTTCCAGCTTCTTTACTCCTTTCGGCCTGGGATCGACCGCGAGTGAATCGATTGTTTCGATTATTCTAATTCTGAAAGATTTGGGAATCTGCTGAATCTCTTTCAATGCAGAATTTTTGATCGAGACCTTGTACATAGATCAGTCCATTGAAAGAAGATTTTTCCGCGCCTCTTGCCAATCAACGGACTCCTCGTTCTTTCTTGTTTCAATGGCAACCGCGTCTTCGATATCTTCAAGAATATCCGCGAGATTTTCCCTGTGTTTTAACAGATCCAAATCGATCACCACAGCCTTTTTTTGGCCCACCTCATCGGTCAGATAACTAATTCCTTTCATAGCACAGCCAATTTTGAAATTTAATAAAGTTAGCCAAAATCGGTTTCAAACCAATGCACTGACCTTCGTCGGGTTCGGATTGATCGTATCGGATTCGACCAGGCCGTCGCGCAGGCGGACTACGCGGTGTGCATAATGCGCGATGTCCTCTTCGTGCGTTACCATCACGATCGTGTTGCCCTTGCTGTAAAGCTGGTCGAAGAGGTCCATGATCTCGTAGGACGTTTTACTATCGAGGTTACCGGTCGGTTCGTCGGCGAGCAGAATGCTGGGGTCGTTCACGAGTGCGCGCGCAATCGCAACACGCTGGCGCTGACCACCCGAAAGCTCGTTCGGCTTGTGCCCTGCACGGTTCTCGAGACCGACGTTTTTGAGGGACAACATCGCTTTTTCCGTTCGGTCGGCCTTGCTCAATCCGGCGTAAATGAGCGGTAATGCCACATTATCCAGTGACGACATTCTTGGAAGCAAATTAAATGTCTGAAACACAAACCCGATCTCCTTGTTCCGTATTTCGGCGAGCTCGTTCTCGCTCATATCGCTCACATCCTTATTATTGAGGATATATCTTCCTGTTGAGGGCGTATCGAGGCAGCCGATAATGTTCATGAGGGTCGATTTCCCCGAGCCCGACGGGCCCATAAACGCCACATATTCCCCCTTGTTAACCGAAATTGTAACGGATTTGAGTGCCTGGATGACCTCGCTACCCATTACGTAACGTTTGGCGACCTCGCTGGTTTCTATGATTTTCATGAAGACATCTTTTCAGTTGGGAAAATAGCTGTAATGCGTCAGGTGGCGGCGGAAATTTTATTAAAATAAGCTTTTACAAACAAAGAAGCCAGAATTACCGGTGGCGGGATATCTTCGCCGGTCACAACTCCTTCCCTTTTCCAGAACCCCGACGACTCAAAACGCGCCTCGATTTCCTCGTTTCCCACCGTCCAGTTGCTGCCCAGCCATGAGTCGAGCCGCCATTGGTAGCGAATTCCATCAAAAGTAATCGTGGCTTTGGCCGTTAGGATCTTGCAATCGATGCCTCCCAGCACCCTGTCCCCATCTATATCAAGTATATCGGTGTGCGGAGAGAAAACCCCTTTGGTCTTGAATGAAAGCAAATGGCCGTCGAGCTCGCCGCGGCCATCGTACTTCCAGGAAGATGTTTTCAAAATCCCGGCAATGACTTTACCCCGGAAAATCCGGTATTCCGTTTCACTGAAATTGGATTTCCAGGATAGAGCCGTCATGGATGAGGTGTAATTTTGAGATGGCTAAAATATCAAATGATCAAAATTCCGCTCTTTGTTTTTCTATAAGTGCCCGCATCGGCTGATAGCGTGTCAGAAATCGCTGATAACCGGCAGGCAGTGCATATTGTCTGACCTTCTCTTCCCCTTCTCCGGCCTGCCCGAGCAAGCCCTGGTCAAGGCTCAACAATGCATATTGTTCCCAAAGTTCGGGCGCATATTCATTGTAACGCAATGCATCCAGCACCAGTTGATAGGCCTGCTTAACCTGCTTTTTCCCACGATAAAATTCCGAAGCCGCCGAAACAATGCGCGCATCAAATGGATTCGCCCTCACAGCTTTATCAAAATTTTGCGCAGAAGGCGACCTGGAAATCACTGCAAAGAGAGAATCCGAGACCGATTTTGGCTTTACACCCGAAAATAATGTCTGCTTCAACTGCTCTACGGCTGCATTTTGCTCCTTACCCTGAATTTTATCAAGCAACACCACAGCCACTTCTTTCTTGTCCGCCAGTGCATTGGCCACCGCCATCCCGATTGTCCCTTCGAGACCTTCCACTACCGACAGCGCTTCCATTGCCTTATCGTACAATCCAAGTTGCAGCAGCCAGTGTCCCAGTATTTTATGGTACAAATCACTTCTTTCGCCCTCCTCGGAAGCCCAGGCTGAGAGCGTTTCAACAGCTTTCAGTTTACTACCGGCATAAAATTCCGGGTAAAGCGCCGCGAGAGACAGATCCTGCGAAAGTACCGGATTTTTAGCCGCCAGTTTGGGCAACAAAGTAGCCGGTAATGAGTCAAAACGTGCCTGATTGGTGGCATAGTTGAGTAAGTAAGCCAAAGACGAAACGCTCAACAGCGAATCATTCGGGACAGATTTGCTGTTAAAATCCTCTTTGGAAAACTGCTGCCGTAAGTTCTGGACAGCCAGCCAGTTGGCCTGCCAGGAAAGATAATCTCGCTTGTCGGAACTTGCTGCGAGCGAGTCGAGCAGGCCGGAATCGGTGTTTTTCGCGAGGATCGCAAGCAGGTTGGTAGCCGGGATTTCCGGGCGGGCAGCATTTGCCTTGGCCAGGTCCAGGTAATAATAAGCGGAGTCGGCCACGTTCGTTTTGGAATAGAGCATTCCCAGATTGTTCAGCAGTTCGCCATTGGCGGGAAAACGGTGGAGGCCCTCCTGCAAGCTGTATACGGCGTCAAAAAACAGGTTTTCCTGCACCAGAATGCCGCTTAGGCCCGCGTAGGCCTGAGGCGACGGGTTTTTCAGTAATGCTTGTCTGAAATAATAAGCAGCCGCATTGCGATCGCCCTGTTTCAGCGCCAGCGAAGCCAGGGCATAATTGGATTTATGGTTCTGAAACTCCTGCTGCAATGCGAGTTTGTAGTACTGCTCCGCCAGCGTAAACTCCTCTGTTTTGGAATACAAATCACCCAAACCATTAAAATAACCGGCAATTGCCTGGTTTACGGGCAGCAACCGCTGCATTGAAAAAAGCACCACTACCCCGGCAAAACCGAAAAGCCGCGTTTGCGTAAGGCCGAAGCGGAGCGGTTTGTACAATACTTTATAAACAGCCAGTTTTTGTTGAAAAACCTCATAAAAATTGACCAGTACATAAAAAAAGAACAGCAAACCCATCGCCAGCTGGCCCTGAACGGTCGCATCTTCAAGCGTTTCGAGTACCGGATCGTTGGCGGTGCCGGCCATTAACCCGCCAAATGAGGCGGCCACAATAAACAGCCCCATATAAAGCCAGAAACCAGCGCTACGGAACGGAAGCATGCCTTCCGTAGAATCTGCCCGCCTCCTGAATCCCCAGATTCCCAAAATGCCCGATGCCAATGCGAGGTAGAATGGGTTTATCAAAGTGACATTCCAATCTATCTGGCGGGTGTTTTGAAGGTATATCAATAATAATAGCAACAAATACAGCACACTGATCACCACGAACTGCACAAGCCCCGAACGACCTTTCCCTGCCTGACCGCTGGTACTGAGCCATACAAGGCCCGCCATGATTTCGGTGGCCGAAACGAGCAGGAAGAGCATTGTCACGACCAGCCACAGTGGAAATGAATACACTGCGGCCGTCAATGCGGGCGCCGGCGATGCGGCCCCTACCGCAACCAGAGCGGCCAGGAGAATAGAGACGCCCGTAATGCCCGCAATACGCGTGCTAATGCCCAGGTCGGGCCGGAATGCATGAAAATAATAAGAAACGCCTCCATACAGAATGGTCGCGAGAAGAAATAGCAGACGACTTTCCGCGCCGAAAACACGCAATGTTTCCAGCCGTGCAAACGCCAGAAACAGAATGAAGAGGATCGTTCCGGCGAGGTACCAGAACCGTGTCATGGTCGTCAACGCCGCCAGCAGCAGTGAAAGGCCGAGCAATGCGCCCACCCAGAATATATAGATGGTTACCACGTTGATCTCCATCACGGACGACATGAAGCTTTCTGTCACCAGATGTGTGGGCGTCGAAATGCCGTATTGCCATTGCCCGAGTTGCAGCACATCCACCACCGCCGTGGTCTCGGAGAGTTCGCTCACCACATTCCACCGGACCACATTCCCCAGCGGATCAATGCATTGGAAAACAAGGAAAGCCAGTCCCAGGATCAGCACAAGAAAAGCAGCAACAGCCATCCGCCGTTCGGATGGCGACCATACCTTCCAGAAAAGTAAATCGTTCATATTATTTGTATAGCGGAATCAGCATTTTTCTCCGCGAAGATTAAGAAATTAAGCGGAATCAGCATTACTCAATGAGTTCAGTAGCCCAATAGTTCGTTAGTAAATCCACCAAAAAGTTCCCGCATTCCCTTTCCCAAACCCACTTTCCGGAAATATTAAACACAGTTTTCGGGAAAAACGGGTGATTTTCTAAAAAATATCCAATAATTCACTTTGTCAGCTATTGGTACTGACCAAATTATCTCCTACTTTTGCGGTCTGAAAAAAACCTCATCCGAGATAATCAAAATTATATAATGGCAAACGCAGCAAACGTAGGAAAAATTACGCAGGTAATTGGCCCGGTTGTAGACGTATCATTTGAGGACAGCGGACTTATCCCTGCCATCCTTGATGCGTTGGAAGTCATCAAACCAAACGGTCAGAAAGTAGTTCTCGAGTGCCAGCAGCACCTTGGTGAAGACCGTATCCGTACGATCGCGATGGATAGTACAGAAGGTATGCAACGCGGCATGCAGGTTAGACCGCTTGGCGCACCTATTAAAATGCCTATCGGCGAAGGTATCAAAGGACGTCTCTTCAACGTAATCGGTGAAGCGATCGACGGTCTTACCCCGCTCGACACTACAAACGGTATTTCTATCCACCGCGCAGCTCCGAAATTTGAAGAGCTCGCCACTGCTACCGAGGTACTTTTCACAGGTATCAAGGTAATCGACCTTCTTGCTCCTTATGTAAAAGGTGGTAAGATCGGTTTGTTCGGTGGTGCGGGTGTTGGTAAAACCGTATTGATCCAGGAGCTTATCAACAACATCGCGAAAGCATATGCCGGTCTTTCGGTATTCGCCGGTGTAGGTGAGCGTACACGTGAAGGTAATGACCTGATGCGTGAGATGATCGAAGCGGGTATCATCAAGTACGGCGAAGAGTTCAAGCACAGCATGGAAGAAGGCGGCTGGGACATTTCCAAAGTTGATTACAATACACTGAAAGATTCGCAGGCGACATTCGTGTTCGGCCAGATGAACGAACCTCCTGGCGCACGTGCACGTGTAGCATTGTCAGGTTTGACCATGGCTGAATATTTCCGCGATGGAGAAGGCGAAGGCCAGGGACGCGACATTCTTTTCTTTATCGATAACATTTTCCGTTTCACCCAGGCAGGTTCCGAGGTATCCGCTCTTTTGGGACGTATGCCATCTGCGGTAGGTTACCAGCCTACACTTGCCACTGAAATGGGTCAGATGCAGGAGCGTATCACATCTACAAAACGTGGTTCAATCACTTCCGTACAGGCGGTTTACGTTCCTGCGGATGACTTGACTGACCCTGCGCCTGCAACAACATTTGCCCACTTGGATGCTACGACCGTATTGAGCCGTAAAGTTTCCGAGAAAGGCATCTACCCTGCTGTGGATCCGCTTGACTCTGCTTCACGTATTTTGAATGCAGAAACATTGGGTGCAGCGCACTACGATTGCGCACAGCGTGTGAAAAACATTCTTCAGCGTTACAAAGAATTGCAGGATATCATTGCGATCCTTGGTATGGAAGAACTTTCTGAGGAAGACAAGCTGGTTGTATCTCGCGCACGTCGCGTAGAGCGCTTCCTTTCGCAGCCATTCTTCGTTGCTGAGCAGTTCACAGGTTTGAAAGGAACATTGGTTGATATCAACGATACCATCAAAGGCTTCAACCTGATCATGGACGGTGCTTACGATCACCTTCCTGAAATGGCTTTCAACCTCGTTGGAACCATCGAAGACGCTCAGGCCAAAGGAGAAAAAATGCTGGCGGAAGCGGCAAGGTAAGTTATAGAGTTCATGAGTTTAATGTTCAAAGTCCATGAGTATAGCGCTCATAAACTTTAAATTCTGAACTCGGAGACTCATAGACCGCGGCGGCGTCCGCTCATAAACTTTCTAATCATGCATTTAGAAATCATTACCCCAGATAAGAAGGTATTTGCCGGCGAGGCGAATGCCGTTACATTACCGGGTACCGAAGGACAGTTTCAGGTTCTGAACCGTCACGCACCGCTGGTCAGCACGCTGGGCAAAGGTGATGTGGTAGTCGATACCGGCGCTGCAAAGCAAAACTTCGTCATCGACGGCGGTGTTGTGGAAGTGCTGAATAACAAAGTACTGGTTCTCGCCGAAGCAGTTCTTTAAGGAATATAAGTTAATGCAAACCGCGGATGCTGTGAAAACGGCATCCGCTTTTTATATACTTATAATATTAAGGAATGCTTGCAAGCGAAGGATAGGAATACCTTCAAAAGACCCAAGGATTAATAATCCCGGCTTATCGCCAGTTACGATATAGTCCGCTTGGCCGTCTTTGGCCAGGGCAAGAATAAAGTTGTCGTTAGGATCTGGACTTGCCTCGACGATCGAAGTGACTATAATTGGCTTCAAGCGACGTTTTAAGGAACTAATGAACTGGTCGACGTCCGCTATGGTGACCCACTTTCTGAATTTCTCGCGATAAGCAACTTCACTAATCTCTTCAAGCAGGGTAATATCGGACAAAATCTGAATATTTTCATCGAGCAAAATACGCTCTAACTTATCCCTATGGGTTTTTCCAATGAGGGCACTGATATAGTCGGTTGTATCAATGACAACTCTCACTACTTTATGTTTCTTTGCGCACGTACTGCCTTTACTTCCGCAAGAATTTCATCTTCCGTGATGTCAGGATCTGTTTGCGGCAAACGCTTTGAAAGCTCTGTCCACTCGTGACTGAAATCCACGAAAGAATCTTTAGACTCCGCCGTCCTGAATTTCAGAAAGTTCAAGTTTCTCAATAACTCCAATACGAATGGAGCCTTCTTTTCCGGGATATCGATAATTATCTCCATAGTAAATGTATTTCATCCGGTACCAATATAACATGGAAAAGTCAATTTTGATTGCTCTTCTGGATTAATCCGGCAATCACCAGCAATACCGCCCCATTCGACAGCGCCTCGAATTCTACCATCTCTGCATTCCTCAAAGCCAGCCCGTCCCGCTTCTCCAACAACCGGTTCTGCACTTCAAAAGCCCCTTCAATTACAAAAATGAAGACACTGTCACTCGCATTCCTGCTCTTGAAAATGCCTTCCGCCCGGCCGTCGTACTGGCCGATAAACAGTTGGGCGGAGCTTCCGTTGTAGCCCCCGACCGGGAGAAGGACATTTCTCTCACTTAAATCAAACTGAACGGTGATGCCTGATAATAACATCGGGGTGCTTAAAAACCGGCTGTCGTTGATCCGGATTTGCAAGTAATTAATCGCCTCATCAGGATACGGATTAGTAATGGTATAAATCTTGTCGGGCGACGCGAGCAGAAATAACGCCTCGCCGGAATTGACAAATTTGGGCTCCCTAACCTTTTCCTCCAACTCGATTGCCCCTACCATCGGCAGCAAAATGATCTGGCAGAATTTTTCTACCTGCAATTCGCAGCTGCATTCGGGCATGAGCGTTTCATCATTCAAAACTTCCAAAGTCCCGAACGGTTGCCGGTCGGCCGCGCTGTATTCTTTGAAATTAAATGTCCGGAAGCTGCGGAAGCCATTCGTCTGAAACTGCCCCCGCAGGCTTTCCAGGTATATTTGGGCATCGGTTTGGATTAGCATCTGATCGAATTTTAGGGGTTGTCAGAAATCGTCGGTCGACCTACGCGCTTACCACGATCGCGTGCGTCAGCTCGTACCCAGCCGAAGCACTGCCGGTTACGGTCGCCATTTCGGTACTCACGCCGTCGCCGAACACATTATCGCGCGCATTCGTCGTGTCCGCCTGTCCGTGGCTCGCGTACACGCCTTGCGCATACACGACCTTGCTGATTTCTTCCGGAAAAGCAATTTGGGTCACCAGCAATGATTTGCCGCTCGCATTATATATATGTACGTGAATATGAGGCGCGCGGCCAGAGTACCAGCCCGGGTAAATGCTTGTGAATGTTACCAGGCCATTGGCATCGGTCGTCTGGCGACCGCGTAAGAAGTGCACGCCCGTGTAGTTGGTCGATTGCATACCCGTACCACCATATTCCGAATAGTTACCCGCCGCGTCGCAATGCCAGATGTCCACCAATGCGTCTCCGAGGCCTTCGCAGCTGTTATTTTTGTTTTGAATGGTAATCCTGACGGTCAGCTTGTTACCCTGCCGGTCGGAGGTAATGTCGTTGGAAACGAGACTCGCCGGTGATTTCGTCGGGAATGGCCCTGCTGTTTCCGAGGCGGTCAATGTACAGGTCCCGGAGGTTGAGCCGGAGGTGCCTCCGGATGCCGTGCCGGTTTCGGTTTCTACGGGATCGACAGTGCTGTTAGAGCAACTGATGACGGGGATGATAGCCGCGAGGCCCAATGCCGAAAATCCCCTTTTTAAAAATTCCTTACGTTCCATTTTACAACAGTTCTGTGAGTTTAAATACATTATCGTATTTGCTTCACCCATTGTTGCGGGACAGGCGGCATGTGTCGGTCAATAACCCGATTTTACCGATGAACAGGCAGATTACTTCCAATCACGCCTACTGATTTTTCCACTTTTCAATAAAATCAATATAACTGTCACTTACCGGCAAGTCTAACTTTCTTGTTATGAATAGATTTCACCTGCAAATTAGGCACGATATAGCTCCGATGAATCCTGCTGAACGCATTTTCGGGCAGGAGAGCGATGATACCTTTCAGCGACATCAGCGTCGTCACCGGATGCCGCGAACTCAGCAGATGGATCTTGATATAATCCTCCATTCCCTCAATGTAGGCAATGTCATTCAGCCCTATTTTAATTGCCTTATACTCCGAACGCACGACGATAGATTCCTCACGCTGTCGCGGCTTTTTCAGTTCAAACCGCTCCACAGCTTTTTGCACGGCTTTTTCAAAACGATCGATCGCGATTGGCTTTAAGAGGTAATCCACCGCTTCCAGCTCAAAGCCCTCGTACGCAAACTTCTTATAAGCAGTCGTGAAAATCACCATCGGCCTTATTTCCAGCCGCGCAACCAAGTCCAGCCCCGACAAATCGGGCATATTAATGTCAATAAACAGCAGATCTACCGGGTTCGCTTTCAGAAATCTTCCGCCTTCGATTGCATCGTCGAACTTCGCCACGAGTTCGAGCACAGGAAATGCCGCAATGTACTTTTCGAGGACATTCAGCGCGAGCGGCTCGTCGTCGATGATCACGCATTTCATCGTCCCGTTAGTTTTAGGTTCACTGTAAAAACGGCTCCGTCGTTCCGGATATCGAGGTCATATGACCCGCTGTAAAGCAAATCCAGTCGTTTTTGGGTATTGAGGATCCCCACACCCGCGCGCTCCTCGTCTTGTCGGCGCTCGATGATCGGGTTCTGGCAAAAGAACAGGATATCCGCTCCGGTCACCTCCACTACAATGCGTATGACCGACTCACGGTGATTGCTTACGCCGTATTTAAATGCATTCTCCACAAAAGTCATCAGGATCAGAGGCGCAATCCTCATGCCCGCTGAGTGCCCCTTCACTTCGAATTCAAGGCTGGTTTTGGCATTCAACCGCAATTTTTGCAACTCCACGTAGTTTTCCAGGCAGTTCAGCTCGTCTTCGAGCGGAACATAATTTTCCGTCGCCTCCTCGGTAATGTACCGCATCATTTGCGACAGTTTGAGAATGCTCGGCGCGGTATGCGCGCTACTGCTCACAGCCAGCGCGTAAATATTATTGAGTGTATTAAAAAGAAAATGCGGGTTGATCTGGGCTTTGAAAAACGACAGCTCGGCGTGTGCCCTCTCGGCCTCCGAAAGTATCGCCCGACGCTCCGATTGCCGCCATTCGCGCGAAATGCGGATCGCCATTGCAACCGCCCAAACGACCATAAAAAGCGTAAGACTGACAAAATCCACCGCCCTCTCGGTGGGTTGCCGGGGCATAGGGCGCGGTCCGTCACCAGGCGGCAGGCCCGGCGGGCGGGCATCCCGAAAGTCCTCCCGCGGAGGTTCGGGCCGGGCGGCCCTACCCTGCTCTTCCTGATGGAACTTCCTGAATATCAGCTTCTCAAATGGCTGGGAAAAATAAATCAGCACCAATAATCCGACGAATACACCCGCGTAAGCTGCATAATGCTGTTTCAGATACAGTTTCGGAATGAGTACCAGCAAATTGCCGTAAAACAATACCGCGTAAATCAGGAAAAACAACCAGAACCAGGCCGATTGTAACACGATCACCGGAAAATCGGCCTGCGGCTCCCGCGAAACGATCGTCAGCGGCAGGCTCATGAACAGAACCCACCCCAGCAAGTGAATGATCCAAAGGTTCTTAGCCTTCAACATGGCGGTTGTGACGGAGATTGACGATCGTGCTTGTATTTGATGCCGAATATAGGAGTTACATTCAGAAAAAGTTTCCTATTTTCGAAAAGCACATTTTCACTCCGCACATGCAGCAACCTTCTACCCGAAACGAACTTTTCAAGATCCTGGGCGTCGGATTCGGCGTCGCGGTAACCGTTGGCGGCACCATCGGGACCGGCATTCTCCGGAAGCCCGGCCCTATTGCCGCCCAGCTCGGCGCCCCGGGGCTGATCATGGCATTATGGGTAGCCGTGAGTCTCTACGCATTCATGGGAACCTTGTGCACGATCGAACTCGGCACCTCGGTTCCGCGTGCGGGCGCCTGGTACGTGTATGCACAGCGTGCGTTCGGGAATTACGCCGGGTTTGTCGTCGGGATCAACAGCTGGCTGGGCACATGCTCCGCGCTGGGCTTCGGGGTGTACACGATGAGCGAATACCTCGCATTGCTTATCCCTTCGCTGGCTGGTTACGAGCCTTATTTGGCCGCCGCGATCCTGCTCGCGCTCACGCTCATCCACTGGATCGGGCTCGCATTGGCAAGCAGTTTCCAGAATATCATGAGCTTGCTGAAAGGTATCGGGCTATTTGGGTTTGTAGCTGTTTGTTATCTGTATGGAAATGAAGTGACTATGGAAGAGGCACAGGTAACGACCAGTAAAATCATCGAAACCGGCTCCTGGATTGCCCCTGTGATCTTCTCTTTACAAGCCATATTTTATACATATGATGGCTGGCATACCGCGGCCTATTTCTCCGAAGAAGACCGCGATCCCTCCAAAAACCTGCCCAAATCCATGATCGGGGGCGTTTTAGTGATCATTGCCATTTACCTCCTTTGCAACCTCGCCATCCTCCACGTGCTGCCGATGGACCGCCTCGCACAATCCAAACTGGCAGCCGCAGATGCGATCACGCTCATTTTCGGAGAAGGCTCGGGCAAAATCGTGACATTGTTTCTGATGATCTCGATCCTGGGCATCGTCAATGCCCAGTTGTTGTTCAATCCGCGCGTTCTTTACTCGATGAGCCGCGACGGGCTGTTCCTCAAAGCGGGCGTAACTGTCAACCGGGGCGGCACGCCGGCGGTGGCGATGCTGATCACCTCGGCGGTCGCTATCACATTGATCCTCATCGGAAAAGACGCCACCGAAAAACTGTCTGACATTGCGACATTCTTTTTCGTGCTGGGATACACCTCGGGATTCGCTTCACTTTTAGCATTACGAAAAAAAGAGCCGAACCTGCCGAGACCATGGAAGGTACCCGCCTACCCATTTTTACCCATCTTAATGCTCATATTGTCGATCGCCTTCCTGGTTGGCGCAATCGTCCAGGATTTGCCGAGCAGTCAATATGCATTGCTATTCCTCGTGATAAGCTATCCGGTTTATTTGCTCGTCAGTAAACTGAATCAGTAGAAATATCCTGCAAGTTTATTTTAGGTAAATTGCATATATAATAAATCTGCTTAACAATATGCTGTGGAAAAAAAACTTCATCAACTACTTCCTGATTACCGCAGCTGCATTGTTAACAACGGCATTTCAGTGGTCGGAAGATGATTTTATTCAATTCATTTCCAATAAATTAAGCCATTACCGCGGCACCCTGCCGGTTGAAAAGGCCTATCTGCATCTCGACAAACCTTACTACGTTACCGGCGACACGCTCTGGTTCAACGCATACCTCACCGAAGGCTCGCTTCACCTTGCCGACAGCGCCAGTAACCTGCTCTACGTCGACCTGATCGAGCAACGCTCAGGCCGGAATGCGGCACTGAAACGCGTTCACATGAATGGAGGCATTGGTCGTGGCGAGTTCGTACTCACCGATTCCCTCGCTCCGGGCGCCTACACGATCCGCGCATATACCAGCTGGATGCGCAATGCGTCCGAAGATTTTTTCTTCCAAAAGGATGTGTATGTATTTAATTATGAAGAAAATACATCAAACAGCTCCGCGACGGGGAAGCTCGACCTGCAATTTTTCCCGGAAGGCGGACAACTGGTGGCCGACATCAATACCCGTGTAGCCTTCAAAGCCGTAACGGACGCCGGCGTGGCGCGTGATGTGACGGGCTTCATATTAGCCCAAAAAGGCGACACCGTGGCTTCATTCAAGAGCGACCATCTGGGGATGGGACGGTTTCAGTTTGCACCTAAGACAGGGGAGTCGTACCGGGCATTTGTGAAGGAAGAAGATGGAAAAGTGACGCCATTCGCATTTCCAAAGGTACAGGATACCGGATTTACCATGGTAGTCGACAACTTATCTAATCCACTCAAAATGAGAGTGATAGCCTATGCCAGAATTCCCGGCAAAACCGAAGTACCCGTTCATATTGTAGGGCACGCACGGGGCATTGTCGCATTTGTGGCAAAAGGAAAAATCGGTAACCGCGGATTGATGATGCATTTACCGACTACCGAATTACCCGACGGCATTACCCATCTTACCCTTTTCGACGAAGCCAGCAGGCCCGTTTGCGAACGGCTGGTTTTTATAGATCATTCGAGAAGCCTGCGTGTACAGATCAAGCCTTCGAAACCCGAATACCAGCCACGCGAGAAAGTCGACGTAGAAGTGACCGTTACCGACTCGGCCGGCAGGCCGGTGGAAGCAAACCTCTCATTATCTGTGACCGACGCCGGCCGGATTTTGCAGCCGCCGCATGAGCAAAATATCGTTTCCTATTTGTTGTTATCTTCTGATTTAAAAGGCATTATAGAACAACCGGCTTACTACTTCGATCCGGAGAAATCGGAGCGCAAAATATATCTCGACTATGTGATGATGACCCACGGCTGGACGCGTTTCAAATGGGAGGACGTGCTGCGCGACTCCATTCCGCCTGCAAAACGGTACGTCGAACAAGGCATTACGCTGGAAGGCGATGTGAAGCGGAACAACAAAAAGCTCGTCGAGAAAACAGCGCTGTCGCTTTTCCTCAGCAACGACAGCCTCAGCACCTTCATGACGTCGGAAACGGACGAATATGGCCATTTTACGGTCTATAACCTGGCTTTCAGCGATTCCTTGCAACTCCGCATTCAGGGTATGAACAAAAAGGGAAACCAGAACCTGACATTCACGATCAATCCGTTCGACCCTCCGCGTGCTTCCGTTGTGAAAATTCCTTTCAAGCCAGTCACCATCGATGCAAAACGCCTGGCCGATTTCCTCAAAAATGCCGCACAGGATCAGGAAATTACAAGAAAAATCCGCGAAAATCGCGAGCGGCTGCTCCGGGAAGTCACAATCAAAGCCAAAAAAGAAACGCCACGCGATTCGCGAAAGCTTTATAGTTCCGCCGACGCCTCGCTAAAAGTGACGCCCCAAATGGCTTCCGGTAACATGAGCGTGCTGGATATGCTTCAGGGCCGTGTGGCGGGCGTGTCGGTAACGGGTTCGGGAATGAATGCATCGGTTTCGATACGTGGCAACAGGGGTGAGCCGCTTTTCGTGCTGGATGGTATGCCGGTCGACAAAGCACTGATCACTTCGCTGAATGTATTTGATGTCGAGTCGATCGACGTACTGAAAGGACCGTCGGCGGCGATATACGGCAGCAGGGGAGGAAACGGCGTTATTTCCGTGCTTACCAAGCGCGGGAACGAGAATTACGACTATTCGCAAGACATTGTACCGGGTGTTTTGGTGACCAAAATAGCAGGTTTCCATACCCCTCGCGACTTCTATTCGCCCAAATACGGACCAACCAACCCGCCCGGCCCGAACCCCGATTTCCGTTCCACGGTTTTCTGGGCACCTATGCTCAAAACCGGTAGCGACGGTAAAGCCCGCGTTAGCTACTACCACTCTGATGCGACGAGCCCGGCGGACATCCGCGTGGAGGTTCTGAGCCCCTCGGGACTACCTGGTTTTGGAAAATCCGCTTACTCCGTGCGATAGCAGCTATACGATGCCGGTATTCTGGCATAAGATTATATATATTTCCACGTTAGTATACTTTATTTGAGAAGACATTTGGACAGAGCATACTAACAAAATTTGGTAACTTTGTTATTTCCACTGAAATAGCCGGTCATGTCCCACGATCTGCTGGCGTACGATTAAATATGAGGACCGAATATTTGAAAATAACCCTTCTTATTTGCCTCTTGTCGGCCTCCTGGCTGATAACGCCGGTCCATGCGCAGCGTCGTAAAGATCGTGACAAGCAGGAAGTTAAGGAAGACGGGGTCATTACCAGGCTGGAAGGGGAGTCGATGGCCGCCGAGGGAATGAAATTCATGATGAAGGACGAGCCCGACCGCGCATTGCCAGTGTTTGAAAAACTCGCCCTGCTCAGCCCTCAGGATGCTACCACGCATTATCTGGTTGCTACCGCGCTGATCAAGCTTGAAAAATATGACGACGCGATCAATGCATCTAAAAAGGCGCATGATCTTGATAAGGAAAATATTTTCTACTCTCAGCAGCTCGCCGAGCTCTACGCGAAACGACGGAAATACAACGAAGCTGCTCAGATCTACGAAACTCTGGTAGCCAAAAACCCAGAAAATATTGAGTACGGCATAGAACTGGCGGCAGTGTATGTTTTTGCAGACCAGTTCGATAAGGCGATCGAGACTTATGACAGGCTCGAAAAATCAATGGGGGTGACCGAGGAGATCACCCACCAGAAACAGCAGCTGTACCTGCGTCAGAACAACCTTGACAAGGCACTAGCAGAAGGCAAAAAGCTGATCGCCGCCGAACCCGGAGAGGTGAGTTACCGCGTAGAGCTGGCCGAAATGCTGATCGCGAACGATCGCATCGTGGAGGCGGTAGCGCCACTGGAAGAAGCTTTGAAAATCAACCCGGACGAGGCGCAGGCGCACGTGTTGCTGGCGGACATTTACCGCCGGAACGGCGATGTGCAGAAGTGCAACCAGGAGCTGAAACAGGTATTTGCAAACCCAAATCTCGACGCCGACCCCAAAATACGCGTCCTTTCGGGTTACCTGACCATGCTTAAAACCGAAAATGAAGTGACTGAGGCCGTTTCTCTGGCCCGCCAGTTGTCTGAGACGCACCCGAACGAGGCGAAAGCGATGGTCATTTATGCCGACCTTCTCACACGCCAGAGCAAATTTGCCGAGGCTAGACAGTTATATCTCAAAGCGGTAGCTTCCGATCCGAACGTTTTTCAGGTATGGATCGCGATCATGCAGCTCGACGGCCAGCTCAACCAGCCTGACAGCATGCTGACACATTCGGAAAAAGCATTGGAGCTGTTTCCGAACCAGGGTATGTTCTGGTATTTCAACGGAATGGCGCAGTTGATCAAGAAAAATTACAAGGAAGCGACATCAGCCCTCGAAGAAAGCCTTAAAATGATGGGTGAGAATCCCCAGATGGTGCCATTAATCCACGCGCAGCTTGGAGATGCATTCAACGGAGTTGGAGAACACGAAAAATCGGACGCGTCCTATGAGCTGGCACTCAAAGCCGATCCCAACAACGACCACGTCCTGAACAATTACAGCTATTTTCTTTCACTAAGAAAGGAAAAACTTGATTTAGCACTCAAAATGTCGGAAAAGCTGGTGCAGCAGCATGAGAACAACCCGACTTACCTCGATACCTATGCCTGGGTATTATATATTCGCAAAGACTACAAAAAAGCGAAAGAATTCCTCGAAAAGGCCATGCTGGACAGCAGCACAGTGAGTGGCACAATTGTTGAGCATTATGGGGATGTCCTGTTCAAATTAGGAGAACGGGAAAATGCGGTGGCCCAATGGAAAAAAGCCAAAAGAATGGGCGAGACCACCGAACTTCTTGACAAAAAAATAGCAACAGGTGCATTACATGAGCAGTAAAATTACGGTTGGGCTGGTAGCCATATCTCTGATGTGGTTCACGGCTTGTCATAAACCGCGTTCTTCCAAAAATACTTCACAATCTCCGGCACAAGATACCACCCTCATTACCAGGGGCCCCGAGCCAAAGGCTAACATGGCGGATAGCGCTGCGGTCGATACCATCGCCGTCGTGTCCGAAGTGGGTGAGCCAATGCCTGAGGTAAAAGTTAATAAGGTCGATTTCGATTATCTGACGGCCAAATCCAAGTTTTCTTTCAAGAGCGCGAAGCAGGATTTTGACAATACCAATGTCAATATCCGGATGAAAAAGGACAGCATTATCTGGTTGTCGGTAACGGGCGTCGGGCTGGAAGTTGCGCGGGGCATTATCACGCGGGATTCCATTGTATTTATGGACAAAATCCACCGCGATTACTTCGTTTTCAACTACGAGCAACTCAGCAAACAATACAATTTCGACCTCAATTTCGACCTTCTGCAAGCGGTGATCGTCGGAAATATGCCTTTTGACAAGCAGGAAAATGGCCGTTTTATAAAAGAAAATGATTTTTATATCCTCAAACAGGCCGTCGACCGGCTGGAAGTGGACAACTACATTGCCGAAAAAAACCAGAAACTTTCACGCCTGAAAGCCACTGAAGTGCCTACGCAGAACACTTTTACCCTGGATTACGAGGATTTCAGGGAAATCGGCAGCTTTCTCTTTCCGTTTATGAGCCATATCAGCCTGAATGTGCTTTCCAAAGAGCAGCAAAAGCTCGAAACGACCATGCGCCTCAAACACAGCAAGGTGGAATTGGTAAATCAAAGCCCCGGTTTTCCGTTTAATGTTCCTTCGAGCTACAAGCGTAAAAGGTAAAATACAGAAAGTCTGCTTAACTTTGCCCGCCGTGAGATGTATTTTTGGCCGCAAGAATCAATATTATGCCCTTTCGTACCCCTGGTAGCCGTCGTTTTTGGTTAGTGCTTACTTTCGTGCTCTGCGCATGCGCAGGTGCATTCGCGCAAAAAACCCGCGAACAGCTGGAACGCGAAAAGGCTGAGAACCAGGGCAAGATCAGGGAGATCCAGAACATTTTGAAGCAGACTTCTTCTCAAAAGAACGTCAACCTCGGCCAGCTCAAAGCGCTCAACCAG
>CBIHPQ010000069.1:0-19870 GCA_966211825.1 uncultured Dyadobacter sp.
CAACAATAAGCCGAACTCTGCGACGGAGCTTGCAAACCTCAGATTTTCAGAACATTTCTCGAAAGCGACAGATGTGGCTTTTACAGGCAGGTCAAAAAGGACGCTTTTTTCACCGTCTGGCTTTTTATAGCGAACCTTAATGGTCATCATCTCGTCGCTGCTATTGGTGGCAGTTGCATTGTTTGGCTGGTATTTCAACGCGTCGGTTTTGCCGGAATAAGCATTCTCAACACCTTTGGGAACGATTTCATAAATGGCCGTCACGGTATGTCCGGAGCCCATGTCGCCCGCGTCTTTTTTGTCGTCGTTGAATTCGTCGTTCCGCAATGCGCGGTTTTCGTAGCCGATGAGCCGGTAGGCCTGCACATGCGCCGGGTTAAATTCGATCTGGATTTTCACATCCTTGGCAATTGTGAACAACGTACCGCCGAATTCCTGAACAAATTCCTTCCGCGCCTCCTGAATATTATCGATGTAGGCATAGTTACCATTTCCTTTGTCGGCGAGCATTTCCACATGGCTGTCTTTATAATTTCCCATTCCAAAGCCCATGATACTGAGGAAAATGCCTGCTTTACGCTTTTCCTCGATCAACTTCTGTAACTCGGATTCACTGGAAATACCTACATTGAAATCGCCGTCGGTGGCGAGGATCACGCGGTTGTTGCCTTTGGGAAGAAAATGTTTTTTTGCAAGATCATAAGCCAGTTCAATCCCTTCTCCGCCGGCCGTCGACCCGCCTGATTCGAGTTTGTCGAGCGCGTCTTTAATGGTCTTCTTTTCGCTTCCGGATGTCGGAGGCAGCACCAGGCCTGCCGACCCTGCATAGGCAACGATGGAAATCTTGTCTTCCGGGCGGAGCTGGTCAACCAGGAGTTTGAAGGCCTGTTTGAGAAGAGGAAGTTTGTTAGCGTCGCTCATCGAGCCTGAGACGTCGATCAGGAAAACCAGGTTGGAGGCTGGCAGGTTTTCCGTGGAAACTGTTTTGGCTTGCAAACCAATGTGCACCAGTTTCAGTCCCGGGTTCCAGGGAGAATCCGTCGTTTCGGTGGTGATGGCCAATGGGTGCTCACCAGCCGGCTGCGGATAGTCATAATCAAAATAATTGATCATCTCCTCAATCCTCACAGCGTCCTCAGGAGGCATTTGGCCATTGTTCAGAAAGCGGCGCACATTACTGTAAGACGCCCGGTCGACGTCCACCGAGAATGTCGTCACGGGTTGCTGACCCACAGATAAAAACCCGTTTTCGTTAATTGGCTTGTAGCTTTCGGTCGGAACACTCATTTGCATTACAGCTCCCGGGAAGCTCGCAGGCGCGGAACTTACCCGGTTGAATGCCAGCGACTTTACGGCCATGTCCGGTTGTTTCGATTCCTTCGCCTCTTCATCCGCCAGCACTTTCGGTCTTAGTACTTTCTGAGTTAAAACTATATTCAAAATGGAGTCCGGCGTCACAGGCATTGTCACGGGCGTGTATCCCGCTTTTTTAAAAACCAATGCCCTCGCCAGGGTTGGTATGCGAATCGAAAAGCGGCCGGTATGGTCGGTTACAGTGCCGCCGCCACCGCCCTGGATGGATACGCTTACGCCTGCGATGGGGGAATTGGTACCGTCCTTCACTGTGCCTTTGATAATGCGGTCGGGCAGGAAAGCGAAGGCACTCAAAAGAATGGCTAACAGAATGATGACTCGTGTTTTCATGGTCTGCGGATTTTGGTTATTTATCCGCTGGATGCGGGCCGGCTGGTAATTCCATAAAAGTTTTTAGAATTTTTTATGGAATTTTGATGAAACCGCATCCAGTAGTCGGAACGCAGGAAAACATTTCCCGGGGTACACGTGAAGTTTTTGAAATTCATTCAGGGTAAGGTCAATGAACCGCTCCCGGAGGCCGAACGGCTTGCGGCTTACCGGCGCCATGGCGACGTGGCCGTGCTGGGAGCATTATATGAGCCTTATATGGATATGGTTTTCGGCGTGTGCTTCCAGTACCTGCGCGATGAAGACGAAAGCAAAGACGCCGTGATGCAGATATTTGAAAAATTGGTTACGGATTTGAAGCAGCACGAAGTTTCGAACTTCAAAAGCTGGCTGCACAGCGTGGCAAGAAACCATTGCCTGATGAAGCTAAGGGCGTCACGCATTACCGTGGGACCCGAATCGGCGGATGACCGGGAGCCTGAATGGCAAATACCGTCGGCAGCGGATGATGACTTTTTCACGCCGGACGCCCAGCTCGATGCATTGGACGAATGCCTCCAAAAGCTGGCAAGCGAGCAGCGGATCAGTATTGAGCTGTTTTACCTGCAAAACAGATGCTACCGCGACATTGCAGGTGAAACCGGTTTTGAAATGGGTAAAGTGAAGAGTTACATTCAGAATGGGAAGCGGAACCTGAAAATCTGTATCGAAAACAATGGCAGCTACTAACGACCTCATACCGGATTTTGACGATTTCGAACGCTATCACAGCGGCGAAATGCCATCGGACGAGCAGCGCCTGCTGGAAGGGAGAATGCTCGCCGAGCCGCTGGTTGCCGATGCCTATGAAGGTTTCCTCGCCTGGCGCGCGCATCATACACATTTCGCAGGCGTCCGGGCGGACCTGCACGAGCGCCTGCACGTACGTGTGGCGCACGAGCGCAGGAATGCGCTGCCGATGTGGGCCTATGCTTCGGCAGCTTCGGTGCTGCTTGCCTTGTTTGCATACTGGGCCGTGTTTTTGCGTGATCAAACGGTGATAATGCAAAAGCCCGCGGTTGCCATCAGCCCAAAAGAAACGACACCGGCTGCGCGTGAACAAAAGCCTGCGACCATTGCTGACCGCCCCGCGCCGAGGCCCGAGGAGCGCGTCCCGGCGGCCGCCCCTACGAGTGAACCCAAGCGCATTTCCGAGGTTTTGTCGGACGCTCAAACAACCCCATCGCAGCCACTCATAGCCGGCGAATCGGAAATCCGCGAGGAGGCAACGGACGCCGCGTTGGCGGATTCAGAGGCGTTGACCGCAGTATCGAAAGATTCCGCGCCCCAGCCTGCGAGTGCGCTGGCAGCCCCAGGCTCGGCGCAGGCTGTCGGGAAATCGATGGCTGCGAGGGCCAAGGCAGTGCCGTCTTCGCTGTATAACGTGGCTGAAAAAGGTGGACAAGCCAATGCGCACGTCGTTGAGCGCATTGTGGCGGGCTCCGGGCCTGCAATGCCCACGCCCGCACCTGCGGCAGGTTGGCCGGCTTACCAGGCATACCTGAACAAAAACACGGGCTCTGCTTCCTCAACCGGGCAAATAGTGGTGACATTTATCGTCAATCCATCCGGCGCATTGTCTGGGTTCACCGCCAGGGGACCTCAGGAACTTCATAAGGAAGCCATCCGCATCATCAGTACCGGACCGGCCTGGGCTCCCGCCCTGGTGAAAGGCAATCCCGTGGCATCCACTGCCGAAATTCAGCTACAATTTCGTCAGTCTCAATAATCCAGTCCAAATCAGCGGATTATCTGGTGACTTGTAGAAGTAATTTTAAAATATTTCCAAAATAGAGCGGTAATTTTTTGTGATCTAGGCCATAGTCTTTAATTTTACTACAAGCTCTTAACTACTCATCCCTTGATTTTTTAGCAAATCCGAATTTGCAATTTTCTATCCAGTATTCGCCAAAACGCCATTTTAACGCCCGGTTTGAAGCGATGTCTGGTGAAAGTGCAATTTTCTGGCTTAAATTTTGTTATAGCAAGTATTATTACTTAATCTACGAAATAATTGTCTGCCAATTTTCTTATTCCGACACTGAATATTGCCAATTTATACGCAACCTATGGACAATAGAAAGAATCTGTTGATTATAGACGACGAACCCAGCATTACTAAGATACTGGAACATTTTCTAAAAAAGGATTTCAATGTGGTGATCAAAAGCGACGGCTCCGAAGGGATGCTGTGGCTTGAAGAAGGCAACCAGGCCGACCTGATCATTGCAGATCTTCACATGCCCAACCTGAGCGGTAAAGAATTTCTGAAAGTGGCCAAAGCTAGTAACCTGTATTCGGAGATCCCTATTATCATCCTGTCGGGTTCCGACGAAAGCAGCGAGCGCATCCAATGCCTGAACCTGGGCGCCGACGATTTTATGGTGAAGCCGTTCAATCCTATGGAAGTGCACGCCAAGATCAACGCCGTATTGCGGCGCAGTAAACGCTTCTCTTAAAACGACAACGATATCATGGAACTGGCCGGTACAACTACAGAAACGGTAACGGCAGGCAAGACCTACGTTGCCCAGTTCAGGGTTATTTATGTACATCATGACTTCCAGGAATACCTGCGGTTCACCGACCGCTTCGCCGAATACCTTCAGGTGGAATACTTCGACACGCCTGCCGGTGCACTGGAAGCATTAAAAGAAAATTATCCCGCGGACGTGATCGTGGCGCATGATGGAAGCGGTGGTACTGAATTGCTCGATACCATCCGCAAAAGCGCCGGTTTCGGTAATATCCCATTCGTACTGCTGGTCGACAGGCTTTCGCGCCAGGCCATCGACGTGGCACGAAACAAGCATGCCGACGACATCTTTTCCGTGAATTTTGACGACGGGGACCTCATTACCCGTATCAAATACTTTAAAAAGCGGCAATGGTATGTTGCCAACAAAGCTTCCCAAAAGATCGGTTCGCAGGGGCATAAGACGCCATTCTGGAAACGGGCGATCGATGTTGCCACGACCGGCACGGCGGTGATCCTGCTGCTGCCGGTATTTATTATTGTGGCGATCCTGATCAAGCTGGACTCGAAAGGGCCGGTTTTTTACAAATCCAAAAGGGTAGGGAGCGGCTATAAGATTTTTGACCTGTACAAATTCAGGACAATGCGGACCGATGCCGACCAGCTGATCCGCAAAATGGCCGCATTGAATATGTATTCCAAAGCGGAACCTGTGGCGCAGATTGAAACACAGGGATTATGTGAAGAATGCGAGGCCGGAAACCAGTGTAAAAGCCTGCTTTTCCATGATGGAAAGGAGATTTGCGAAAAGCTTTACCATTATCAGAAAGAGCAGAAGGCGGCATTCATGAAGTTTCAGAACGACCCGCGCATTACGCGCCTGGGAAGTTTCCTCAGAAATTCGAGTATCGATGAGCTCCCGCAGTTGCTCAATATTCTCAAAGGCGACATGTCGCTCGTAGGTAACCGTCCGCTGCCTCTGTATGAAGCCGAAAAAATGACGACCGACGATAAAATTCTGCGTTTCGCAGGTCCGGCCGGTCTGACCGGCTTGTGGCAGGTGACCAAACGCGGTAAAGGAAAATCCGATATGACAGAAGAGGAACGCACGCAGCTCGATATTACCTATGCCCGCGAGTTTTCCTTTAAAATGGATATGGAGATTATCCTGAAAACATTCCCGGCTCTGTTGCAGTCGGAGAACGTGTGACGGGGCATCAAGGTATGTCAGGACGCCTTTACCCAGTCTTTGTATTCGGGATCGTACTTTTTGATAATGCGCGCGGGATTTCCCACCGCAACCGAATAGGGCGGGACATCCTTGGTGACAACGGCCCCAGCAGCCACGACGGAGTGCCGGCCGATGGTAACGCCCGCGGTGACAACGGCATTGGCGCCGATCCAGCATTCATCTTCAATAACAATGGGCGCGACGCTTACCCCTTGTTTATGAATCGGTTGCTGAATATCCTGATAATTATGGTTCAGGCCGCTGGCTACGATATGCTGCGCCAGGATCACATCATTGCCGATGGTAACCGGACCGATAATGACATTTCCCAGGCCGACCAGCGAATTGGCGCCGATACTTACAGCCCCCACACCATTATTGATTGTACTGAAATCCTCGATCATCGAATTGTCGCCGATCGAAAACGGATTGAAAGGCAGCACGTCCATCCTTACCCAGCGGCGGACGATGACATTTTTGCCCTTTTTATGAAAGAAACGGTT
Organism: uncultured Dyadobacter sp.; assembly: GCA_966211825.1. Taxonomy (GTDB): domain Bacteria; phylum Bacteroidota; class Bacteroidia; order Cytophagales; family Spirosomataceae; genus Dyadobacter. The sequence continues at coordinate 5,954 of CBIHPQ010000069.1, forward strand.
TACAAACACCCGGACCCAAAGCCTTGGACGAGCCTGATTGGTTGGTATCAGCATCCAATGGACAAATTTTTTCAGGCCCGGACTGTTCCGGATTTGGTCGGATAACGACATTTTACCTAGATTAGTGAGATGTAGTAATATTTTTACTCAAAAGTATTTTGTATTGCTGCAAAGTCAAGCGAAAGTGATTTTAAATAAATATTGTTCCCTGATATGCCGATAAAATATGCCGCTCTTGGGCTCCTGCTTTTTTTTACAATCCCAAGCGCCCACGCCCAGGAATCTTTAAGCAAAGACGTGGATTACGCGTACCTGGACAAGCTGATTGAGATTTGCAGAGCCAATTATCCCAAAATCAAGATGTACCAGGCGCATATCGATGCGGCCGAGACGGGTGTCAAAAAGGCGAAGCTTTCGTATTTCGACATTTTTAACTTCTCCTATCTGTACAACCCCAAAAACAATGGAACTCCCGTATCCGCCTCATTTCCATTTACTTACCAATTTGGTTTTTTCGTCAACATCGGAGCCATTCTGCAAAAGCCTGCGCTGGTAAAGCAGGCTAAGAGCGAGCTGGCGTCGGCGGAATATGACAAGCAGTCGTACGACCTGAATATGGTGGCGGAGGTGAAAAAGCGGTATTTCACTTACATCCAGAAAAAAGCAGTGTACCGCGTTCGGTCGAATGCCTCGCTGGACGTGGAAAGCATGCTCGAAACCGTCAAGAAGCGCTTCGAAATGGGGCAGGAGAATTTGGAAAAGTATAACCAGATGCTCGTTATGCAAACTGACCACGCACAAAACCTGCTGAATACCGAAAGCGAGGTTTTGATCGCGAAAAGCAGTCTGGAAGAATTGTTAGGACAAAAATTAGAAGATATCAAATGACCGAGGTTGTACAATTTTTAAGATTGCTGCAGAGGAATAAGGTGACGCTTATCCTGGTTCCCCTGATCACCGTTATTGTCTGCTACTTCCTCGTCAGGCGGCTGCCGGATACCTACGAATCGCACGCCCGCATTGCTACGGGGCTGGTGGACAAAACGGATCAGGTTGTGACCCGTGCGAAGGATGAGCAGGACCAGGCGATCGCGCGCAAGTTCGAAAGTCTGATCCAGGTAATGCGCCTTAAAAGAACGCTCGATCAGGTGTCCTACCGATTGATCCTCAATGATTTGAAAGGATTGAAAGACTCCACCTGGCGCGAGCCGGTGCGCGCGCTCGAAGAAATGAGCAAAGCCGATAAAGCCAAAGCGATCACGCTCATTACCCAGAAATACCAGAAACGGGAAGAGTTGTTTCTGTGGAAACCCGAAGAGAAGAAGCTCAACGACATCATCGTGGACATGGGTTACGGGGCGAACACGCTGCGCGAAAAACTCACGATCTACCGCACGGGGGTAGGCGACTACATCGACATCGAATACGAGGCCGAGCATCCCGATCTGGCAGCTTACGTAATCAACACGCTCGCGCAGGAGTTTATTTCGGACAATTCCTCGCGGGTCGTAGGCAACAACAAGAAGACGATCGACTTTTTGCAAAGTTTCATGATGCAAAAACTCAACGCGCTGAATGAGCGGATGAACACGCTGAAAAACTTCAAGATCCAGAACCGCGTATTGAACTTGAATGAGCAGGCGAAAAGCATCTACGGGCAAATGGCCGACTTTGAAACCCGTCGCCAGATCGCCCAAAAGGACATTATCGCCTATTCAGCCGCCATCGGAAACATCGACCGCCGGTTCAACCCGACCGAGCGGAAGTATTTCGAGAGCGCCATGACAGACATTAACCAGAAGATCATTGCCACCAAAAGCAACCTGAAAGCCCTGAACGAGCGCTACATCGTCAGCAACTTCGACAACCGCATCAAGTTCAGCCTGGATTCGCTGCGCGGTCGGCTTTCGGAAGAGATCAACGAGGCGACGGACAAATATGCCTACAACCCGATGGTGGTGAAACAGGACCTGGTAACGCAGAAGCTGACTATGGAAATATCGCTGGAACTGGCAAAAAACAGTGTCGCATCGATCCAGGGCGAGCTCGACCGCCTGAACCACAAATTCGACGGCCTGGTGCCTAACGAGGCCAAAATCCAGGAGTACGAAACCTCCATCGACATTGCCAGCAAAGAATATATCGAGGCATTGCAGCGCTACAATGAAGCCAGCCTGGAATTCAGCTTCCCCGTGTACCTGCGCCTGATCGAGCGCGCAATGCCGGGCGATGTGCAAGCATCGAAGAAAATGGTGCTCGTGATCCTTTCCGGGGTGATCAGTTTTACTTTCTGCGTATTTGTGTTCTTCATCCTTTTCTACCTCGATAAATCGATCCGCTACCCGCTGCAACTTGCCAACGAAACAGGCAAACCGGTGCTGGGCTATCTGAATGCACTCGATAAGGATTCGAACCTCAGTCTGTCGGGCATGAATGCCTCGGACGACAAGGCGGTACGGCTGTATAAAAACCTGGTACGTTCGATCCGGTATGAGCTGGACAACGAAATGAGCGATCCGAAGATTATTTCCGTCACCAGCCTCGGTTATGGAGTGGGTAAGACGCCATTCGTGATCGCGCTGGCCTGGGCATTTTCAAAGATCAACAAGACCGTTCTGATTATCGACGGGAACTTCGCCCAGCCGGATATTTCCAAGTTGAATGCGGATAGCACGCCTTTTGAAAGTTTTGTTAAATCCAATAACCTACCGGAAGCCACGCCGGGGCAAATCAGCATTCTCGGTGCCAAAACGGAGGATATTTCCGTGCTCGAACTGGCCGATGAAAAAGTGATCGGCGAGCGGTTGCAGGCATTGAAGACGCGTTTTGACATTATACTCATTGAAACCGACTCGCTAAGGTCGATGAACCGCGCCAAGGAATGGGTGACGTTCTCGGATCTGGTAGTAGCCGTTTTCGCGGCAGGACGTTCCATCGGCGCCGAGGATCAATCCAAGATACAATACCTGAATGGCCTCAACGGGAAATTTGCAGGCTGGGTGCTTACCAACACCGAAAGCATTCCCGAGCAGGCCGGCAAAGTGGCTAAAACGGTCGAAGCATGAGAATTCTCGAATGGATATGGCTGGCAGTGCAGGCGTTAATCGGGTATAACCTCGTTTTTCCCGTCGTGTTGCTGCTGATTTATGGTCTCAGAAAGGCGGTCCGTCGTCCGGTTACTGGCGGCGCTGCCTTGCCCGACTACGGCATCATTGTAACAGCCTACGAGTATACGGCGCAGCTGCCGGCTGTCGTGGGCTCGCTGCTGCAGCTGAATTACGAACGCTACCATATCTACGTCGTTGCCGACAAATGCGACATCAGTAACCTGCATTTCCCTGCCGATAAGGTGGCATTGCTACGCCCCGAGCAGGTTTTGGGAAGCAATACCCGCTCGCATTTCTACGCGATACGCCGCTTCATACGCCCGCATACGCACCTGACGATCATCGACAGTGATAACCTCACCGATCCGGAATATCTCAACAAGCTGAACGTGTACTTCCATCAGGGATACGAGGCCGTGCAAGGTGTCCGTGAAGCCAAAAACCTGGACTCGACTTTCGCCCGCCTCGATGCGGCCCGTGACATTTACTATCATTTCTATGATGGAAAAGTATTGTTCGGGGCTGGTTCGTCGGCCACATTGGCCGGGTCGGGCATGGCATTCACGACCGCATTGTACGAGAAAGTACTCGGGCATCTGGATGTGACCGGCGCGGGGTTTGATAAGGTACTTCAGGAGGGCATTGTCAGTCGCGGTTATCGCATTGCATTCGCGGAAGAGGCCATTGTTTATGACGAAAAAACGACCGGTTCGGATCAACTCGTCAAACAGCGCGCCCGGTGGATCAATACCTGGTTCAAATACTTTGGTTACGGCTTCAAAATTCTTTTCAAAGGCATTACCCGTTTCAGTCTCAACCAGATTCTGTTCGGGCTGGTGCTGTTGCGGCCGCCTCTGTTCATATTCCTGTTGCTTTCCGTGGCTTTTATGTTCGTGAACCTGTTTATCGCGCCGGTTTTATCGCTGGTATGGCTGGTTGCATTGCTGATTTTTGTGCTCGGCTTCTACATTTCGCTAAAAAGCTCGCCGACCGATCCGAGGATTTACCAGTCGCTGGTCAATATTCCGAAATTCATGTTCTACCAGCTCACAGCGCTGGTGAATGCGCGGCGGGCGAACAAGATCTCGGTAGCGACGCGTCAGGAAAACAAAACTCAGGGTTAACACTTTTGCATGATGAAGATTTATCCTGAAAAAAAGGTCAGTGAACAGAAACGTGGCTTGGACGCGCTTACGCCCTTTCAGCAAAAAACGCGTCAGGCTGCATTGCTGCTGGCATTGGTGAGTGTATTTATCTGGTTTTTCAAAATCCTGTTCTTTTAGTGAAAGACATCCGGATACATATTCCAGGAAAGAGCAGCCAGGGGCTGAGCCGCGTTGAAAAACTGCGGTCGGTCCTCGATGGCAAGGCAACCGGCCTGGTCATTCTGCTGCTGATCTCGCTCGGGCTTGGGGCGCTCATCGCCTACCAGGGCATTATCGCCGGGGCTGGCATTCTCGCCCTGATGTTCGGTCCGCCGGCTGTCTACTGCATTGTTGCATTTCCGGAATTTGGGATCACCGTGCTGCTGATGCTCGCCTACCTGCTGTTCTTTATAGGGAGGCTCGGTGTAAATTTCCCGCTCGGAACGGTGATGGACGGTATTCAGGGCTTGCTGATCCTCGGCTTTTTCATTCATCAGAAACGCAGGCCTGACTGGAAAGTTTTTAAAGGGCCGATCAGCGTCATGATATTGATCTGGATCGTTTTCAACCTCATACAGGTGGCCAACCCCGCTGCTGAATCGCGCCTGGCGTGGGTGTATACCATCCGCGCAGTGGCCATCGTGATGCTGACCTACTTCGTATTCATGTACCAGATCCGTACCGTACAGTTTCTGCGGTTCCTGCTCAAACTCTGGCTCGGACTGGCGCTGTTTGCCGCTTTGTATGCCTACAAGCAAGAATATATCGGTTTTTCCGCCGCGGAGGACGCCTGGCTGAATTCAGAGGGCGTCGCCGACCTGCTGTTCATCGCCGGCCACTGGCGCAAGTTTTCGATCTTTTCCGATCCGGTCGCGTTTTCTTACAATATGGTGGTAAGCAGCATTATCTGCATTGCTTTGATGACTTTCGTGAAAAAAACCTGGAAGAAAGTAGTGCTGGCGTTGATGCTGGCGCTGTTTTTCTCGTCGATGCTCTTTTCGGGCACACGGGGCGCGTACGTGCTGATACCCGCAGCGATGGTGCTCTTCGTGATTTTACGGATCAACCGGCAGGTTTTGATCTTTTCGGCGATCGCAGGGCTGTTTTTTGTTTTCCTCATCTTTGTCCCAACCAGCAATTCCAACATCGTCCGGTTTCAGACGGCCTTCAAACCGAACGACGATATATCGTTTCAGGCGCGAAAGAATAACCAGAAGCGCATTCAGCCCTACATCCTCACACACCCGATCGGGGGAGGGCTTGGGGCTACGGGCGCATGGGGGCAGCGGTTTTCGCCGCAGTCGTACCTCGCGATCTTCCCGCCCGACAGCGGGTTCGTCCGCATTGCGGTGGAGCTTGGGTGGGTGGGCCTGTTCCTGTTTTGTTTGTTGATGTTCTTTATTCTAAAAGAAGGGATCAATAACTATTTCCTGATCCGGAACCCCGAGCTGAAAACATACTGCCTGGCTATGCTGCTGGTTGTATTCGCCTATAATGTCGGTAATTATCCGCAGGAAGCGCTCGTGCAATTTCCGTCTAATATCTATTTCTACCTCGCAGCGGCGATCATTAATGTCACCCGCATTATCGACGAGCGGGAGCAGCAGAAAGTGAAGATGCAACTATGAAAATCGCACACCTGATACTCGCGCATGCGGCACCGGCCCAACTGTCGAAACTGATTGGTGCGCTCCAAGATGAGCACACCTGGTTTTTCGTCCATCTCGACCGGAAGGCGGATTTGAATGCATTCTCCTTCCTGCAAAACCGACAGCGGACCGTTCTCGTGGCCGATCGCGTGGATGTGGGCTGGGGCGCGTACAGCATCGTGGAAGCAACGGTCCGTGGTTTCGAATCGATCGCGAACTCGGGGTTGGATTTTGACTATGTCAACCTGCTCAGCGGCGCCGATTACCCATTACAGCCCTCAGCCGAAATACACGATTTCTTTGCCCGGAATGGGGGAAAAAACTTTATGGAGTACTATTCTGTCTACCGCGAATGGACAGAAGCCGTCCCGAGGCTGACCGAATACCACCTCACCCATTACAATTTTCCGGGTAAATACGTGGTCCAGAAATGGATCAACCGGTTGTTGCCTGCGCGTACGATGCCGGCCGGACTTGAACCGGTAGGGCGCTCGCAATGGATGAGCCTGACGATGGACGCGGTACGCTACATTCTGGAATATCTGTCCGCGCATCCCGAAGTTGTTCGCTTTTTTAAGCTGACCTGGGCGCCGGATGAAATTATATTTCAAACTATTTTGTATAATTCGCCGTTCCGATCTTCACTCGTGAACGATAATTTGAGGTATATTGAATGGTCGAAAGGCCAGGCGAGCCCGAAAGTACTTACCGGGGATGACCTGGACAAGATGGCGGCGTCGGGGAAATTGTTTGCCCGTAAGTTCGATCTGGCCCGGTTTCCGGCGGTGATCGGAGAGCTTGACCGGAAAATTCAGGACCACCAACTATAAATAAGCGAATCTCAACGAGCGTGCGGGATATTGACCCCGCACATTAGCCACTGCAATATGGATATTGTCATTACGGGACAGCAAGCCTGGGATGTAGAAATCGGGAGTAACTGCAAGAACATTGCCCTGGAATTCAGCAAGAATCACAGGGTGCTGTATGTCAACTCGCCGCTCGACCGCATTAGTTTGCTTAAAAATGGCGAAGACCCCAAAATTGCGAAACGCAGAAAAGTGGTTTACGGCAAAGCCGACGGTATTGAAAAAGTAGAAGAAAACCTCTGGGTGCTGTACCCCGACAAGATGATCGAGTCGATCAACTGGCTGCCCGAGATGCTGTTTGATATTTTAAACAAAAGAAACAACCAGCTCTTCGCGGGATCGATCGCCCGTGCTGTGAAACGGCTGGGCTTTACGGACTATATTCATTTCAATGACAATGATATGTTCCGGAGCTATTTCCTCAAAGACCTGCTCAAACCGCGCCTGTCGGTCTACTACTCCCGCGATTACATGCTGGCAGTGGATTACTGGCGGAAACACGGCGCACGGCTGGAACCCGGCCTGATCGCCAAAAGCGACGTTTGCGTAGCCAATTCGACCTATCTGGCCAGCTATTGTGCGAAATATAACCCGCATTCATTTTACGTAGGCCAGGGATGTGACCTGGATATTTTCATGGCCGGCAACCAGGCGCCGGAGCCTGCCGACATCAGCACGATCGCCCGGCCGCGTATCGGTTATGTGGGCGCATTGCAAAGCATCAGGCTGGATATGGAGTTGCTGGAATACATTGCAGTACAGCGCCCCGACTGGAATATCGTGCTGGTAGGCCCCGAGGACAATGAATTTCAGCAAAGCAGCCTGCATAATCTTCCCAATGTAACTTTCACCGGCTCCCGCAATATCAGCGACCTGCCGGCCTATATCAATGCCTTCGACGTGTGTGTTAACCCGCAGCTGCTCAATGAGGTTACCATCGGCAATTATCCCCGGAAAATCGACGAGTACCTTGCTGTCGGAAAGCCCGTGGTAGCCACCGCGACCGATGCCATGAGCGTTTTCGCCGAACATGTGTACCTCGGGAAAGGCAAGGAGGATTACGTCAGGCTGATCGAGCTTGCACTAGCCGAAAACTCCGATGCGCGCACAGCGGCACGGCGTGCCTTTGCGAGCTCGCATACGTGGGAAAACAGCGTGGGGGAAATTTACAAGGCCATCGGCCAGGTCACTTCCGACCTGTGATGGTTAAAGCTTTTTAAGCTGAACTAAACCCGTTTCTGCTTCCGCTTTCAATTCTACCAGCTTCTGGTTCAGGTCGCTGGTCCAGTTACCTTGTTTGAGAATAGCTTCGAGGTCTTTGTACTGGTTGGCCGTATTGAGCAATCCTACCGAAAAGAGCGACGAGCGGAATTTGTGGATTGCCTGGCGCAGCCGTTCAAGGTCGTTCGCAAGGGATGCCTCGCTGATATTTGCAAGCTGTATCTGGCTGTCTTTTTCAAACAGTGCGATCAGTTCGTCGCGCAGCTCCTGGTCGCCTCCGGTGATTTCGGCGAGGTAGTCGAGATTGAGGATGGTATCTGTCATTTTAGTTAGTGGAGGTTGTTGAGTAAAAATTTGTGGTGCTTCGTAATGTTCCTTATTTCCAAGATGTGCAATGGTATATAAAAGTTCACTTTCTTTAAAAGGTTTCGAAATATAGCTGTTGGCGCCGATACTTAGGCATTCTTCTTTCTCTCCTACCATCGCATGTGCCGTCATGGTGATGATCGGGAGGGTACTGGAAATCGTCCTGCGGATCTCTTTGATAGCCGTATAGCCGTCCATTACCGGCATTTGAATATCCATCAACACCATATCGAAGGTTTCTTCCCGCAGCCTGTCGAGCGCCTCCTGGCCATTATTGACGACCGTCAACGGAATGTTCAGTCGCTCGAAAATGGCTTTCAACAGTTTCTGGTTCAGAGAATTATCCTCGGCGGCGAGAATGCGCAGCGAAGTGACGAAGGACGTGATATCGATTTCTTTCTCAATGTCTTCCTGCAACTCTGCTTCCTTCACGATCCTGAAAGGAAAGTCCATGGTGAAAACGGTGCCTTTGCCCAGCTCGCTTTCCAGATTTAATGTACCCTCAAAAAGTTGTACGAGCGATTTTACGATACTCAATCCCAAACCCGTTCCTCCAAAAACCCTTGTCGTGCTTTCGGTGGCCTGCACAAAACGGTTAAATACTTCTTTGAGTTTGTCTTTTGGAATGCCTACGCCCGTATCTATCACTTCAAAACGGATGTTCTGAATGTCGTTGAGCGGCTCGCCGAGCGGCTCTACCCGGAGTTCGACGCTGCCGCGCTCAGTAAATTTGACGGCATTCCCGCACACATTCAGCAAGATCTGTGTGAGCCGTAATTTGTCGGTTTCGACATACTCGGGCAGGCCCTCTTTCAGCACGGCTTCGTAGACAATGCCCTTTTCCACGGCACGGTGGTGCATAATGGCCGAGATCGAGTCGGCCAGCTCGTGGATCGATACCGGTGTTTTTTCCAGATGTACCTGTCCGGCTTCGATTTTGGAGAAGTCGAGGATGTCGTTGATCAGTTCGAGCAGGTTTTTGCCCGCATATTGTATATAACCGACATATTCGAGGCTTTTCTGGTCGGTGACCTCGCCCAGCAGCAGGTTCGTAAACCCGATAATCGCATTGAGCGGGGTCCTGATTTCATGGCTCACATTGGAAAGAAAAATATCCTTCACCCGCACGGATTTTTCCGCCAGGATACGCGCTTTTTCCAGTGTAGCCTCGTAATTGGCCCGTTCGGTAATGTCCCTGAAAACGGTAATGGCACTGGTGATCTGGCCGTCGAGGCCGATTACCGGCTGCACATTCGGTTCTAGGTGATATATCTTGTCATTTTTTACGAGGTCAATCTTGTTGCCTGTCAGTTTTTCGCCCTGTAATGCCCGGGCCACAGGCAATGTGTCGGCCGAGAACCGGACGTGGTAGCGGGTCGGGTCGAGCAGTTTAATGCGTTTTACCTGCTCTTCGAGCGTTTCGGGCCTTTCGCCGGCCACGCCCAGGATTTCCCGTCCCGACTGATTAAGTACCTCGATCTTCTGTTCATTGTTGATGATCATCACCCCGTCCGGGATCGCTTCGAGGTACTGGCTCACCGTCCGTTCCCGCTCATTGATTTCCTTTTGCAACAGACGCTGCTTGCGCTTGTCGAGGTTCAGGAAGATAATGGACAGGATGGTGAGAATGAACCCGACGGCGCCGGTGAGTAAAATGAAGACGACCGAATTCTGCTGGGTCGCCGAAACCAGTTTTCGCCGCTGGTCCATATTATGGTTCTCGTAGTCTTCAATCTCGTCGATCTTCCGGGTCAGCAGGTTGTTCAGCCTGATCCCTTCGCCTTCCTGAATTTTGGCAAATGCCTGCTCGGAGCCCTGTGTGCGGTAAATACTGATCACATTCTGCGAATAACCGACTATCTGACTGGATATTTGAAGCAGGTCTTTCACCCGCTGTGTCTGAATATCGTCGGTTTTGACGAGGTTGAAGAGGGTGTCGGTAATGCCTACCAGCTGGATCTTTTTATTGTAATTGTCGGTGAGCAGGTTCTTGTCCTGGGTGATCAGGTACCCTCGCATATTCGACTGGAAATCCTTGGTGACCAGTCCGAAGTTGGCGGTCTGGTTCAGTACGCCGATCGTGACATTGAGACGCTCGTTGTTCAGCGAGAGGTCACGGACGTTTTTATATGTAAAATACTGGGAACCGAATATTAGCGCCAGGCCCAGGTAAATGCTCGCGTAAAACCATCTGAATGAGTCATTTCTTACACGGGTCGGCATATCTCAGGGGCGGAAACATTGGGTTTGGTGGCACCAAGATCGGAATAAACCGAGACTATATTCAGGTCAGGTAATCAAAATTAAATTTCAGGTGCCGGTACAGGTGCCTCATCTGGGTGAGCAGAAAATTGTCGCTTTCACGCCACATATTTCGTTTCATCGTACTGGGCTCGGCCTCGGAATTTTTCTGCACAAACAGCCCGTTAAAGTCTTTGTAAAAATAGGCTTTGCCTTTGTTTTTGAGGAAAGACATCATCATCCGGTACTCGGTGACGTCGCCCTTCTCGCCTTCTGCATACCTGCCGAACTTCCTAAAAAAATTGCTCCTGCGCAGGTGCGGGTGGTCGCTGTACGCGTAGAATTTCTGGTAACCCGGTTTCCAGAGTTTGAAATCCATTTCATAGTAGCCGTGTTCGGGCTTGCGCAGATAAGGATATTCGAAGTAGGCATAAAACCGCACCACGTCGTTTTCCGGTTTCTCGCGCATGATGTTCAGCGCGTGGGTGAAGCTTTCCGGGAAGATGGCGGTAGGGGTGAAGTCCTCCTGCACGTAAAGCGTCAGCGGCGTCTGCACCGCATCCTGGCCTTTATTGATATTATTGCCCAAACCCCTGTTCTGAGGGGTGGTAATGAGCCTGAATTCGTGTTTTTTTTGCAATTGGAGCAGGTAATCGACATGCTCGGGCTTGCTGCCGTCGTCGGACACGACAATGTCGCCGAACCGGCAACCGAGCGCTTCAAACGAAAGAAGCAGCTGTTCCAGCGACTGGCTCCGGTTGTAATGGGTAATGAGCAGCGTCACTTCCCCGAAGAAATATTCCTTGTTCATGTGGGCAGTTTATTTCATGAAAACCAGGTCCAGCGTATTTTTCAACCAGCGGTAGCGCAGGTATCCGAGCCGCGCAAGCTTTACCAGCGGGTTTTCGCTCAGTTTCCAGTCCGCGCGCTCCATGGTACTGGGCTCGTCGGAAGAATTTTTCTGATAAAACAATTTGGTGAAATCATTGAAAAACAGCCCCTTGCCTTTGTTCTGCAAGAAGCTGACGGCCATTTTATATTCTGTCAGGTCTCCCTTGATACCTTCGGGATAGCGGCCGAACTTTTCAAAAAACGTGCTTCTGCGCAAATGCGGATGGTCGCTGTAATAGTAAAATTTCAAATGGTTCATGTCCCAGAACCGGTATACCATTTCGGAATAACCCTTTTTAAATGGTTTCAGGGTAGGGTAGGCGAAATAGGCGTAGAAACGCACCATGTCCCATTTCGGGTCCTCGCGCATGAACGTGAGCGCGTCTGCGAAATGCGCGGGGAAAATGTCGGAAGGCTCGAAATCCTCCTGTACATATAATGTGTATTCCGAGCGCACCGCATCCTGGCCTTTGTTGATGTTGTTGCCGAGCCCGCGGTTTTTCGGCGTGGTAATGAGCCGGAAAGGGAAGCGGTCGGTGAGGGCCGTTATTTTTTCCAGATGTTCGGGCTTGCTACCGTCGTCGGAGACAACGATATCCGCAAATTGACAGCCGAGCGATTCGAATGTCGTCAGCAACCGTTCGAGCGATCCGCTGCGGTTGTAATGGGTGATTAGTAGCGTTGTATCGGGGAAATGGTGCTGCATCATATTACGAGAGATAGTCGCGCATGCCTTGCAACTGTCGCTTGGCCCGATTGAAAAAGGCTTTGGAAATGCTGCCGTCGTCGAGCAGGCGGCGCGGCGAGGTAAAAACCGTCGCTTTGGAACTGGTAACCTGTTTCAGGTCGCCTTCCTTTTTGAGGTTCAGGGCCATGCGGCCATCTTCTGCCTCATTCTGAAAGTCGCTGCCGACAATGTTGGCATACACCCGTGATCCGCTCACTTTGAAGCCGCCGGTCCTTCGGCCTACTTCCGTCACGAAACCCATATTGAAGCCGTAGACGTTGAGGTATTCCCGGTTTTTCTTCCGGATCTGGATCATCAGCCCGGCAAATTTTTCATAGAGCCAAAGGCCGAGCCTGCCCTGCCCGGCGGGTGGAATGAATGCATAATTGCCGTAAACGCCGGTAATGCGCGGATCTTTCGCCATGGGTTCCACCATGAGATCGATCCATTGCGGCGGGTAAAAAGTGTCCGAATCGGCGCATAGGTGGTATTTGCCACGGGCGTGGTCGAGGCCCATCTGCCTGGCGAACGGCGTTCCCTGCACCGTTTGCAGGTAGTTGCGCACACCCAGCGTGTCGAGCACTTTCTGGGTCCCATCCGTAGAGTTATTATTGATGACGACGATCTCGACCTTGTACCGCGTATTGCTCGCCGAAAGCGAGGACAATGTCCGGTAAATGTTGTTCTCCTCGTTCCAGGCGGGGATCATGACCGATACTTCGGGAGCTTCTTCCCTGAAACGGCTGATGCGCTCCCTCAAAGCCTGAATTTCAGTTTCGCTGAGGTCTTCGAAACGCTTGTTTGTAAAAAGGTGCGGTAAAATCCAGTTAGGTAAGCCCAATAAACTCATATTCCGGCAATCAGTAGGTTTTGTACATCTTTACAATCAGGCAGGCCCGTGCGGCGGCAGTAGGGGGGAAAGTTAAAACATTATTCCTGCTTTGTACAAAAATATTGTAAAATTACTTCGCATATTGCGATTGGTCCCAACTTCGGTAAAAAAGTTAAAATAATTGGATGGCCTTTCAGCTGTTACAGAAATTAAGGAACAAACATTTTCTTTCGCTGGCCGGAAACGGCGTCATGTCGGTGCTGGGAATGCTCAATATGATCATCCTTTACCGTGCATTACCGGTGGCCAGCATCGGGATGTGGGTGTTCTTTTTATCCATATTGCTGCTGGTCGATACATTCCGCTCGGGTTTTCTCACAACGGCTTTCATTAAGTTCTACGCAGGCGCCAACGACGCCCGTAAGCGGGAGGTTGTGGGCTCGGCCTGGTTTATCGGCGGGGCCATTACCGGCATTCTCGCGCTGATCAACATTCCTGCTTTCCTGTTTTCGGACTGGTTTAAAAATCCCTCGGTGGTGCTGTTCGTAGAGTGGTTCGGCATTATCTACATTGCTTCGCTGCCTTATTTCATCGCTTCCTGCGTGGTACAGGCCGAGCAGCGGTTCGATCAGTTGCTGTGCATCCGTTTTCTCAGCCAGGGCTTTTTCATTCTTTTTGTGATGGTCATGGCATTCACCAAAACGGCAAATCTGCAAAATATCATTTATGCCTACCTCGGCGGCGCCGCATTAACGAGCATTTTTACGATCGTGATGGGCTGGGCCAGGCTTGCCAGTTTCAGGGACCGCACCGGCGAATGCATCCGCGAGATCTTCCATTTTGGTAAATTTTCGGTGGGTACCACATTG
>CBIHPQ010000070.1:0-19865 GCA_966211825.1 uncultured Dyadobacter sp.
CGGAGACGCGGGGAAATCCTCGAAACCATGACACGCGAAATGTACGGCGCGTCGCCCGAACGTCCCCAAAACGTCCGTTTCGAGGTTTTTGAGGAGTATAAGAAAGCATTGGGCGGAAAGGCGACGCGCAGGCAGGTTACGGTTCACATGACCGAAAAAGGGAAGGAAGCGCAGTTCGATCTGCTGATGTACATTCCTAATCGGGCCAAACATCCCGTACCGGCCATTATCGGCCTCAACTTTATCGGTAACCAGGCCATTCATGCCGATCCGGGCATTAAACTGACTACTGCCTGGGTCGAGAACAGCCGGATGTTCCCGTGCGCGGTCGACGGCAAGGCTACCGATGCCTGCCGGGGCGTAAATGCGTCGCAATGGGCGGTGGACAGCATTCTCGCACGCGGGTACGCACTCGTGACGCTCTACCGCGAGGAAGTTGCTTCGGACCGGAAGGCCCAGGCATTCCAGACCGGCGTACACACTCTGTACCCGGAGTTGCAGCAGCGCGAGGACAATTTCGGCACCATTGCCGCCTGGGCCTGGGCACTGAGCCGCGGGATGGACTATCTGGAAACGGACCGGGATATCGATGCCAAACGGGTAGCGGTGTTCGGGTTTTCGCGATTGGGCAAGGCTGCGCTGTGGGCCGGTGCAACGGATCGCCGGTTTGCTGCCGTACTGAGCAATGAGTCGGGGGCGGGCGGCGACAAGCAGTTCAGGCGCGCGGTCGGGGAGGACATTAACCGCCTTTGCACGGTGTTTCCGCACTGGTTTGCCCGGAATCTGGGTAAATACAAGGGGAAGGATACGGAGCTGCCATTCGACCAGCATTTCGTGCTCGCACTGATCGCCCCGCGACCGGTGTACCTGGCTGCGGCCGAAGACGATAAAAATTCAGATCCGCAGGGTGAATTTGCCACCGCGAGGGCTGTCGATGCAGTGTACCGGTTTTTAGGGACGAACGGTTTGCCCGACGGCCCGTTTCCTGCGTTGAATCAGCCTCTGGTGGGCCAAATTGGCTTTCATATCCGGCCGGGAGGGCACGACGTTAAAATGTTCGACTGGATACAGTTTTTAAATTTCTCTGATTTACATTTGCAAAAATAGACCGAACCTAATATTTAATTTTACTATTCAGCTAAATGAGCAACCATCCGTCTGCCGGCACCGCCTCCCCTCCCAAGTTTACTGACAAAAAATATTTGGTAACCCTGATCTTCGTCACATCGCTTTTCATGGCGTGGGGTATCGCCATTACAATGGGCGACGTTTTGAATAAGCACTTTCAGCATGTATTGAGCCTGACCAAGACGCAGTCGGCATTCGTACAATTTGCCATTTTCGGCGCTTATTTTATCATGGGAATCCCTGCGGGGTTGTTCATGAAGCGTTTCGGTTATAAAAACGGGGTTTTGTTGGGGTTGTCGCTTTTTGCGATCGGTTCATTCCTGTTTGTTCCGGCTGCGAGCACGGCTTCTTTCCCTTTTTTCGGCGTTGCACTATTCATTCTGGGTTGCGGCCTCGCTACGCTTGAAACCGTAGCACACCCTTTTGTGGCGTCTCTGGGCGACCAGCGTACGAGCGACCAGCGCATTAACTTTGCACAGGCGTTCAATGCATTGGGCGCTATTCTCGGCCCTGCGATCGGCGGTTACTTCCTTTTTCGCAATCACGTTGAAGGCAGCACGGACCTTACTTCTGTAAAAAACCTTTATATCGCCATCGGCTCGGTCATTGCACTGATCGCCCTGGCCTTTTCATTTGTAAAAGTACCTGCATTGATCGATCCGCACGCCGCGGCAGTTGATCCCGACGCGGTGAATGTTGACGCGGAGCCGGGCAAATCGCTTTTCCAGCACAGGCATTTTCGTTGGGCGGTTGCTGCTCAGTTCTTCAATGTGGCGGCGCAGGGTGGTACCTGGGCATTTTTCATCAATTATGCGCATGAAAAAATGGGTTTCACCGACGCCGTGGCAGCCAACTATATGATCGCTTTCATGGCATTGATGCTCGCCGGACGTTTCGTAGGAACTTTCCTGATGCGTTTTATCGCCCCGCATACATTGCTGGCCATTTTTGCATTCAGTAATATCATTATGTGCCTCATCGTGGCGCAGGCATGGGGATGGCCGTCGTTCATTGCGCTGATGATGCTCAACTTCTTTTTCAGCATCATGTTCCCGACGATTTTCAGCCTTGGTCTTAAAAATCTTGGCCCGCACACCCAGCAAGGCTCATCGTTCATTGCGATGGGCGTGGCAGGAGGCGCATTCTTCCCGTTTTTAATGGGGGCAGTTGCCGAAACCAACGTAGCGCACGCTTATTACCTCCCGATCATTTGCTATACGGTGATCTTCCTGTTCGGCTTTAAATTTTACAAAGTACATTAAGAAACACCGGCGAAAGCCCGCTGTTGGGCAGATCGGCGGTCTGCCGTCGGAGGTCAAACAAAAAATCCATGGTCCGTGGCCGGCGGTCTATGGTCAAAAAACATCAAAAACAAAGTTCAAAAAAGCGATAATGAAACTCTGGGGAATCGACTTAGGAGGTACTAAAATAGAATGTGCAGTGCTGGATCCCGAAAGGAATCTGGAAGTGGTGGTACGAATGCGCGTACCAACGGAATCGGTCAACGGTTATGACCATATTCTGTCGCAGATCAAAAAGCTGATCGACATGGTGGCGGAGCAGGTGGGTGAGCGGCCGCGCAAGATCGGTTTCGCAACGCCGGGCGTGCTCGAACCGGATTCGCAGCTAATGAAAAACTCCAATACGACCTGCCTCAACGGAATGCCGTTGAAGGACGATCTTGAAAAAATACTGGGCGTGCCCTGCGAGCTGGCCAATGACGCAAACTGTTTCGCACTGGCCGAAGCTTTGATGGGCGCGGGTAAGGATTATCACGGAGCAGAAGTCGTTTTTGGCGTCATTATGGGCACCGGTGTAGGAGGCGGACTGGTGGTTAACAACAAGATCATCGGCGGGCATCACGGGATCGGCGGCGAGTGGGGCCACAATATCCTCGAAGAAGGAGGCGTACCCTGCTACTGTGGTAAAGCGGGCTGCGTAGAGCAGGTGATTTCCGGTCCGGCATTGGAGCGGTTCTATGAAAAAGTGAGCGGTGAGAAAGTGTCGATGAAAATTGTGCTCGAAAGATACCACGCAGGTAACGACGAACACGCCGCGGCGACCATCGAGCGCTTGCTGGAATATTACGGCCGCGCTATCTCCACGCTCATCAACGTGATCGATCCAAACCTGATCGTGATCGGCGGCGGTGTGGGTAATATCGACCTCCTTTATACAGCCGGTTACGAGCGCATCCGAAAATACATTTTCAATAAAGGCATTGTTACCACACCCATCGTAAAGCCTAAACTGGGCGATAGCGCGGGTGTTTTCGGAGCGGCATTGCTGTAATCCGGCCTGAGCTTTTACCGTCCCGGCATTTGTCAGCGTTTTGCTGGAAGTTGCCGGGATTTTTGTTGCCTTTTGTTTGATGGTTTCAGGCAGTAAATCAGTAATTTATGTGGCTTCTTAGGTCAGTTGTTATCAACTCATATTAGTCATGTATACCACTACGAGCACCCTCACCAACCGGATCCGGTCGATCGACACCGTGCGTGGCCTGATCATCATCATCATGGCCCTCGACCATGTCAGGGACTTCTTTCACATTGCCGGCGCCACCGGCGATCCCACCGACCTTGCGACTACGACGCCCGCATTGTTTTTCACCCGCTGGATCACGCATTACTGCGCGCCGAGTTTCATGATGCTCTCGGGCCTTTCGGCATATTTGTCGGGCCTGAACAAGACGGCCGCGGAGAAGTCGATGTTCCTGATCAAGCGCGGTTTCTGGCTTATTTTAGTGGAAATGGTGTTTATGACCTTTGCATTTACATTTGATATTACTTACAAAACACTCTTTTTCGCCGTGTTCTGGGCTTTGGGCGGGGCCATGATCGTCCTGGGCATTGCCGTGCGGTTTGCTTCTCCGAAAACAATCCTCATACTGGGCCTGGCGTTGGTATTGGGGCATAACCTGCTGGATTATGTACAATTACAGGAAAACTCATTGTCGGATATTTTGCTGCGCATATTCTTCACCGGTAGGGGCACCTTCCTGCCAAGGCCCGATGGCGGGGCGATTATTTTCCTGTACGTGATCTTTCCGTGGGCAGGCATTATGATGTCGGGATATGGGCTTGGAATGCTCTACACCCGCAATACCGATCCGGCCCGGCGTAAAAAGATACTGATCCTGACGGGCATTGCGATGACGGTGTTGTTCATCGTTTTACGGCTGATCAACCGGTACGGCGATCCTGTTCCATGGTCGGTGCAGGATACTGGTATTAAGACATTCATGTCGTTCATGAATGTGACCAAATACCCGCCTTCGCTCTTTTTTACCTTCATGACCCAAGGGCCGATACTGATTTTGCTGGCATTCACCGAGCAAACCGACAATGCATTCAGCCGCATTTGCACCGTTTACGGGCGGGTGCCGTTCTTCTTTTTCCTCGTGCATTTTTACGTGATCCACATTATGACGATGTTCGTGGTATTTCTTTCGGGCTACACCTGGGCGCAGGCTACGGACGAGAATTTATTTTTTAAATTCCGGCCCAATGACTTTGGTTATTCGCTCGGTCAGACCTACATTATCTGGATATTGATCGTGATAGCGCTTTACTGGCCCTGCAAATGGTACGGGGCGTACCGGGCACGCAAGCGCACGTGGTGGCTCAGCTATTTATAAATGTTTTTTAAATTAAAATACACACTTGAATGAAGCGATTTCTGCTCCTGCTTTGCCTTTCTACACCTTTTCTCACACACGCCCAGGCCCCTGAGGAGAACTATCCGGTCGATTCGGCCTCGGTGGAACGTCGGGGTGTGCCAAGGGGTGAGGTATTGAAATTTGTTTTTGATCAATCCAAAATTTTCCCGGGCACGTGGCGCGAGTACTGGGTATATGTGCCGGCGCAATACAAGCCTGATGCGCCCGCCTGCGTATACGTGAACCAGGACGGCATTCAATGGAAGGCGCCGACGGTTTTCGATAACCTCATTCATCAAAAGGAAATGCCGGTGACGATCGGGGTGTTCGTGATGCACGGGCGGGTGAAAGCGGCCGATCCCAATGCAGCGAACGACCGTTTCAACCGCAGCTTCGAGTACGACGGCCTGGGCGATGCTTATGCGCGGTTTATCCTCGAAGAAATCCTCCCCGAAGTGGAAAAGCAGAAAACGAGTGACGGCCGGGCAATCCGCCTGTCCCGCAATGGCAACGACCGTGCGATCGGAGGATCGAGCAGTGGTGCAGTTTGTGCATTCACGGCAGCCTGGGAGCGGCCGGACGCATTCACGCGGGTTTTCAGCGCCATTGGAACCTACGTGGGACTGCGCGGCGCCGACCGCTACCCGACATTGGTCAGGAAAGTGGAGCCGAAACCGATCCGGATTTACATGCAGGATGGCGCCAACGACCTGAATATTTACGCAGGCGACTGGTGGATGGCCAACCAGACCATGCTGCGTGCGCTGACTTTCGCCGGTTATGAAGTAAAACATCAATGGGGCGAGGGCGGTCACAATGGCAAGCAGGGCACGGCATTATTTCCCGATGCAATGCGCTATTTGTGGAAAGGCTGGCCGGAACAGGTTAAAAAAGGAAAGTCGCAGAATGCATTCTTAGCTGCATTGCTCATTCCGGGCGAGGAATGGACGGAGGCGAAAGAGGCGCCTCAGTTTGAAGAAAAACCTTCGGCCAGGCAAGCCAATGTGCTGAAAACACTCAAAGGCCCTGGCGTGGCGCTCTCGCCCGATCAGACGCTGATTTACACGACCGATCCATTGTCGCACTGGGTATATTCCTACCAGGTCCAGCCGGACGGCAAGCAGGCTTACAAGCAGCGGTTCGGTTGGCTGCACGTGCCCGATACGGAAGAGCATGCAGGTGCGGGAAACATCATATGCGACCGTGAAGGCCGCATTTACGTAGCTACAAGCATGGGCATTCAGATTCTCGATCAAACCGGCCGGGTGAATGCAATATTACCTTCCCCCAAAGGCGCGGCGGCAAAAATAGCATTCGGCGGAGCGGATTTTGACACGCTTTATGTGCATTCGAACGGTAAAATTTACAGCCGAAAACTGAAAACCCGGGGTGCAAAACCTTCGGAAGCGCCCAACAAGCCGGACGCTCCCAAATTGTAACGCCTAGCCGTTCAGGAATATGGCAAGGATGATCAGCAGGCCTGCCAGGAGGCTCAGCGAGCCAGCAAACGGAAAGAAATACACAAATTCGATGATCCCGAACGCCACATAGCCGATTCCAATAGGCGTAAGCACTTTGCGGGCGATGTCGTGGTTGCTGTCGGAATACCGGATGGCCGACAGGATCAGGGCTATCGACATACCATATACGACGAACAGGATAAGGCCGTACCCTTCAAAATAATCCCCCATGCTCCGCATGACGCCCATGAACTCGAATTTTGGGCCGGTCATCTGCCTGATCACCTCCTGTTTGAGAGGATCGGGCGATTCTTTCCAAGAGAAATGGCCGAAAAAATGGCCGATCAGGTGAATGAGGATACACAGCGCAGCAATGCGCAGCAGGAGTCTTGGTTTCATCGGGGTAGCGTAAGATTTAGTTTACCATTCCATCACAATGCTTTCGAACTCCGCGAGGCGAGCGAGAGAAACACTGATCGTGCCGTCTTTCCAGGTAAAGTTCAAAGGCTTGTGATCCGTTAATGTAAACACTTTTCGCGGTTTTTTCGACAGCCTCATCCTGAATTGCAGATTGCTTACCGGCAGTGGTTCGAAATAGGTATTTCCGCTGAAACCGGTGAGGTTGATCAGGTGCAGGATTTGACCATCAGAGGTGGTTTTGGAGCCGTTTTCGGGGGTGTTTTTAATGAATTCCTTCCATACCGTTTCCACCCGTGCGGGGGCATTCGTCTGGAAATTTTGTGCGATTTCGGGTAGCATGTGGCTGATCAGATCCAGCAGAAGGTTTTTGTGTTCCTGGTAGCCGTGCATATAATAAATCCTGCCCAGATTGACCGGAAAAAGTGCCGCTTTAATCTTCGGATGGTGCTTTATCGCCAGTGCATAATAACCGGTGCTATCATGGCCGCCGATGATCTCCGGCGGGCCGGGGCGGCCTTTGGCGAGCACGGGAAGCAGTTTACGGTCCGCGCCCGAAAAGTTGTAGAGGCCCAGATTGAATTTCCAGAAAAGCATATGCTGGCCTTTGAAGCTTTTGAATATGCTCCGGTCGTCGGGTACGAGGTAGTTGCCTGCCCCGTCGTTGTCCTTTTTCTCGATTTTAGCACCGAAAAGCGTTTCCAACGTTTCGGGACTATCAAACAATGCACGGTTGGTGGCGATCAGGTTGGTGCCTTGCCGGCTGGCTTCTTTGAGGATGCGGATGGCTTCCGGTTTGAGGTAGGTGATTTCGGGCAGAATGACCAGTTTATATCCCTTCACTTTTTGTTCCAGGTTAGCAATCTGGCCGTCCTCCACGATATCGAACGGAATATGTGCCTCGCGGAGCATCAGCTGGATGCCGCGGTATTCCTGCATCGGCTCGCCATTAGGCCAGGCGCCGGGCGCAACGATCGCTATTTTGGCGATCGATTTGTATTTGCCGAAATAGGCCTCATTCTTTTGGTGAAAACCATAAACCTTTCTGAAAACCGGGTAGCTGCGCTCGTCTTCGTACCCGCGCATATCGCCCATCATGCTCATATCCAGGCCGGAGCCATTCGCCAAATTCTCATAGAGCCTGATCCGCGTTTCCTCCGGTTCTACCGCATTGTAGCGCGACTGGAAAGAGATTTGCTGAATGCTCGCGTTGCTGATAATGTGGTCGGGAAATGAATTGACAGCGTTGCCTACATTATCCGAAGCAGTGTAAGGCCAATAGGGCAGGGTGGTCATGCTTTGCGACTCGTGGCGGATGATATCCACGAACTTATCCGAGTAGGTACAAATCGCGATCTGCTCATTTTTAGATTTGACAAGCTTATGCAGGCGCTCCGACCAGTCTTCGACGGTTAACTTTTTAAATTCGAGGTATTTCTGAAAAAGGGGGTCCGCCTTGTTTTCTTCGGCAGGCAGCACCTTGCCCCCGCTGAACTCCGCAAACCGTTTTTTATCATACTCATTCTGATCTATCCCGTGGTATTTGCTTTCGTAGGGATTATTGACCTGGTAACCAGGCATATTCAGGAAAATTCCGTCGATGGGGAAGTTGTTGATCACTTCCTCGATGATCCTGAATGCCTTTTCCTGAACATATGGCGCGTTGATCGACACCACATACATATCGGTATTGATAATGCGTTCGCCTTTCGGGGAAATGTAGCACCAGTCGGGGTGGGCCTTGAAAATGCTTTCGTGCACACGGCTGAAATCGAAACGGACGATTACCTTAATGCCCTTTTCGTGGCATTTCCGGACGATGTCGGCCAGTACATTGTTATCTTTCAGGTAGGGGTTCCGGTAATGGAAATCGAGCTGGGTAGGGTAGAAGGCCATAATGCCGCCTGCATTGATCAAAAGCGTATTCGCTGAGCAGGCGACGAGGTCGGTTACAATGGAATCGGCATTGATCGTCGCGGCTTCATAAGCGGGCAGGTTCATCTGGATAACCCTCAGGTTGTTCCTTTTCCACCAAAGGTCAGCCTTGTTTTGAGCCAGAAGGCAGGTTGCATTTAAAAAAAAGTATAGGAGTAAAATGCCGTTTTTCATTCCGTAATTAATGGTTTGGGGGAAAAGAGCGCGGTTGCATTGCATCTACTTGACGCTTGCGGATTGATTTTTATATTAATTGATAGAAAAAATACGCTCATCTAACTCAATAGCGCATTGAACGGAAAATATGTTTTCATGCTGGCCCTGATCCTGGCCGCGAGGGCTACGCATGTGTCCGCGCAGGAGGGCTGGTTTAAACGATTTGTGCAAAAAACGATTTCAGATACTACCGGCGAAGGGAAGTCCAGTTTTCGCATATACCCGACATTGGGCTATTCCCCGGAAACCAGTGTTGAAATCGGGCTGTCGTCATTGCTCCTTTTTCAGGCCAAAGGCGACACACTCAACCGGCTGAGCGAGGTGGCGGCATTTACATTTATAACCTTTCAAGGCCAGTACGGCATCTGGCTCGACAATGCGATCTATGGCGATCAGGACAAATGGTTTTTCCTCGGCCGAATGCGTTTTCAGCGGTTTCCGTTGCTGTATTATGGAATCGGGCATACGACGCCGGACGAGGAACCGGCATTGGTCGATGCCAATTACCTGCTGTTCAGGCAGCGTGTTCTGAGGAAAGTAAGGCCCAACTTTTTTATCGGCCCCGAAATCGATTACCAGCAGCTGTACAATGCGGAGTTCAAGCAGCCCGAGGATCACCGGTACGATGAGCCGCTGGGCAGCGACGGCACGCGCAATATCGGTTTGGGAGCGGCACTCGTGTACGACAACCGCCATAATGTGCTCAATGTCCGCAAAGGCTTTTTTGGAGAACTATCCTTTTTGAAATACAATCAATCGCTCGGCAGCCACCACAATTTCCAGGGTTTCAACCTGGATATCCGCAGCTCACACCCGCTGACGCGCCGCAATGTGCTGGCCTGGCAGGTGTACGGCAACTTTTTTACAGGCAATGTGCCATTCAACCAAATGGCGCTGATGGGCGGGGAAATGATCATGCGCGGCTACTATTATGGCCGCTACCGCGACAAAAACATGCTGGCCACGCAGGTGGAGCATCGCTGGCTGCCGTTCGGGTTCAGCAAGCGTTGGGGCGGGGTCGCTTTTGCGGGGGCTGCGGTGGTAGCGCCCCAGATCCGTTCGCTTACCCCTGCACGCGCGAGGCTTTCAGGCGGCGTAGGGCTGCGCTATTTATTATTTCGTAAAAAAGATATTTACCTGCGGCTGGATGTCGGTTTTACCAAAGAAGGCCCGGGATTCTATCTTTTTACCGGCGAGGCATTCTAATCGCGGTGCTTG
The DNA here is from genome assembly GCA_966211825.1 of uncultured Dyadobacter sp. Taxonomy (GTDB): domain Bacteria; phylum Bacteroidota; class Bacteroidia; order Cytophagales; family Spirosomataceae; genus Dyadobacter. The sequence continues at coordinate 10,033 of CBIHPQ010000070.1, forward strand.
TAGCCGAATGCAACGAAGAAAAGCAGCACGCCCACCAGTCCCAGCGCCCACGATAGCGAGGTAATTTCAGCGAGTATGCCAATGAGCGCAGGCCCTGCGAGCTGCCCCGAATAGCCCAGAATAGTTACCGCCGATAATGCGATGGACGGTGGAATATTCGGGATCCGACCCGCCGCCGTGAAGAATATCGGCACCACGTTCGCAGCGCCCAGGCCTACCATCACGAAGCCGGCCAATGCGGCAATGGAAGAGGGGATCATGACCGCGACGAGGAAGCCAGCACCAGCAAGCAAAGTGCCGTAAAACACGACTTTTGCCGGTCCCAGCCGATGGATAACGCTGTCACCCGTGAGCCGCATAATGGCCATCGCCACCGAAAACGCGGCATAGCCGAGCCCGGAGAATGAAGGGTCGAAACCGCGTGAAAATTGCAGGAAAACCGCACTCCAATCCAGTAACGAGCCTTCGGCAAGGAACAGAACGAAGCACATAACGCCCAGCATGACCACCGGTCCTTTGGGAAGAACGAAGCTGGTACCATCCATTTTAGCCTCTTCCGAATGCGGCAGCAGGTAGCGCGACTGGGTTACCGTTATAAATACCAGCAATGCGGAAATAGCAACCGCCGCGTAAGTCGGCGAAAGTCCCGCTTTGATGAGGAAGCCAAGTCCGATGGAGCCCATTAACCCGCCCAGGCTGAACATGCCGTGAAAAGAGGACATAATGTGGCTTCCGTGCCGCTCCTGCACCACCACGGCCTGTGCATTCATGGAAACGTCTATCGAACCGATACCGGCGCCGAAAACGAACAACGCCGCTGCCAGCTGGTAAGGGGTATTGGCAATGAGGAGGAGTGGAAGCAGGGAGGCGATCACCAGTGCTGAAACGATCGCTACCGTGCGGCTGCCGTATTTATTGATGAACACACCTGTAACAGGCATAGTGAGAATGGCGCCGGCGCCCAACGCGAGCAGCACCACGCCTAGATCGGCCTCGTTTAGCCCGAGTTTGATCTTGGCAAACGGTACCATGGGTGCCCAGCTCGATAACCCTATTCCGCAGACAAGAAATATCAATAATGTGGCCCTTCTGGCGGCGCTGATTCTCAGTTTTTCTTCCATTAATAACGGCATGTATTTTCTACAAAGAAACATGATTTTGCAGAAAATTGCAAAATGTTGCAAAAAATAGCAACGTCAATTTTCCCTTGATCAGGGTTTGTCAAAAAAAAGAGGCCAGGTTATTGGCCTGGCCTCTGGAAGGTTCCATCAGATGCTTTTCTTTTTTGATTCCTTCACCGCGAAGTCGACCGCCCGCGCTGTGAGCGCCATGTAGGTAAGCGACGGATTCACGCACGACGCGGAAGTCATACACGCCCCATCGGTCACAAACACGTTTTTGACGGCGTGGAGCTGGTTGTTCCCATTCAGTACCGACGTTTTGGGATCGCGTCCCATGCGGGCGGTACCCATTTCGTGGATTGCCATACCCAGGTACGAGCCGTTGTCGTAAGTTCGGACATTTTTGACACCTGACTTTTCGAGCATTTCGGCCGCGTCGTTCATCATATCCTTGCGCATTTTCTTCTCGTTATCGCGAAGGTCCGCATCGAACACGACAGCCGGAATACCGTATTTGTCCTTATTCGCTTTGTTGAGATACATGTAGTTTTCGTGGTAAGGCAATGTTTCGCCAAATCCTCCGAAGCCCATCGTCCAGTTGCCTGGCGTGGTAAGCTCGTCCTTGAAATCGGCGCCGAATGCGAGTTCGGCCACATTGCGCTGCCATCCCTGACGGCTGCCGCCGCCCTGGTAACCGAAACCGCGCAGGTAATCGCGTTTGTCGGAACCTACGTTGCGGTATCGCGGAACATAAATACCATTGGCGCGGCGGCCGAAGTAATATTTGTCAAGGTCGCCTTCCCAGGTGCCGCTTGCGCCGGTGCGGAAGTGGTGGTCCATCAGATTGTGGCCCAGCTCGCCCGAGTCGTTACCCATTCCGTTCGGGAAGCGATCGGAAGTGGAGTTGAGGAGTAATGCGGTGGAGGCAAGCGCGCTTGCACATACGAAAATGATGTTGGCGAAAAACTCGCGCTCCTGCAAAGTCACCGTATCGATCACGCGTACGCCCGTAGCACGTCCGCCCTGCTTTTTACCATCATAAATAATCTCCCGCACAACCGAATCCGGACGCAATGTGAGCCGGCCGGTTTTCATCGCCGGCGGCAATGTCGACGACTGGCTGCTGAAATAGGCGCCATAAGGGCATCCGTACGAGCAGCGGTTGCGGTACTGGCATGGGCCACGGCCACCGTCGAGCTGGACTTTCGTGGGTTGCGAAAGGTTGGCCACGCGGCCGATCGTCATTACACGGCCGGGGAATTCTTTTTCCAGGCGCTTGCGCACTTCTTTTTCGACGTGGTACATCTCCATCGGAGGAATGAAGTCGCTGTCGGGTAACTGCGGCAACCCGAGCTTTTCACCTGAAATACCCACGTGTTTTTCAACATAGGAATACCAGGGGGCAATGTCTTTGTAGCGGATCGGCCAGTCGACGGCGATACCGTCTTTCAGGTTGGCTTCGAAATCGAGATCGCTCAAACGGTACGATTGCCGTCCCCACATAATGGATTTGCCGCCGACGATGTTCGGGCGGAACCAGTCGAAGCGCTTTTTCTCTTCATAAGGCTGGTCCATGTCGTTCATCCAATACTTCTCGGTCATTTCATTGTAGGGATAATCGCGCGACAGGAACGGGTGGGTTTCCTTTTGCTTGACCGTCAGCCGGCCGTTGTATTGCGTCTCCCAGGGAGCTTTTAATGCATTTTCATAGCCTGTAACGTGTTCGAGGTTCTTGCCCTTTTCGAGCATGAGTACTTTCAGGCCTTTTTCGGTCAGTTCTTTCGCCGCCCAGCCGCCGGAAACTCCGGAGCCGATTACGATGGCGTCGTAGGTGATGTCTTTTTTTGCGTCAATATTAAGGTTCGCCATTTTTAAAAGAGTTTGGAATGTCAGGTATTAGTCAGAAGGTTTTGTATTGCCCACTGCTATTAGCCTTTTAAATGTTTCCGAATTAAAGTGCCCAGCTTTTTTGTCCTTTGGGCATCGGCCAGCTGCCTTCGAACCGGCCCGGGATCGGCAGGTAGTCGAGCGCCTGTGTTGCCCCGATTTCAGAGGTGAAATAGCCGGTGACGGTCAGCCCCTTCATTTGGAGGAAGAAAGGCTTGTCGGAAACGGTGGTTTTTTTGATAATGTCGTTCTTCTGGGTAGCGTCCAGGGCGCTGAAATCTTTGGAATACGTTTCCTTCGCGAGCGCATTCACTTTGGCAAGGCCATCATAGAACTTTTTCTGCTCCTCCACGGGGTAGCAGTCGCGCATCACGCGCACGATAAACTTCTCGGCCCCGGCAGCCTTCGCGCCCGGTGTGCCGGTGGTAGGAATTATTACATCTGCAACTTCCGCAAGCAATGCCTCCTGCTGATCGGAGACTTCGAGTGACGGGCCGAAATTCAGACGTTCGCCTGCGATGCCGGCCATAAGCGGGGCTGAAATCGCGCCGCCGAGCAGGAAGGTTATTCTTTGAACAGCTTCTCTACGGTTCATGGTTAGGTTATTAAGTCAGGAAATTCAAATAGCTATAAAAAATATCTTTTAAAGATAATAAGAATGGAGATTCGGGCATCAAAAAGCCCTCTTTTTCCCGATTGTTAACTGAACATAACCTGTTGCACATCAAATTTCTTTAGGTCCGATCCTTCCAGCGATATTTGAATCATGTTATTGAACCATGGCACTCGCAACGGCAGATAACGCAGCCGTTGTGCGGTTAGGAGGTTAAGTAATAGAGGAACGTTGAGTAAATAATACGGATATCTTCCCAGAGCTTTCAGGGAAGATATTTTTTTAAAATCCATCGGAGAAAGTGATAACAAGTTAAATAAATGCCTGACTAACCTGACTAGACGAACTGCTGAGATCGCCGCAATTTTGGGAGACTGGCGGATTCCTGATTGTTAGATTGAAGCTGAAAGACCGGATGTGTCCGGTCTTTTTTTATGCCCTAATGTGTGTAATAATGCCTTTTTGACTTGATGTTTGAGGATTTAATGCTTTAATTCGATGGGCCGGGCAGTGGTGTAGGCCCGCAGTTTTATTCATTTTAATATTCAACACAAATGGAATACAGACAACTGGGAGGGTCGGGCCTTAAGGTACCGGTGCTTAGCTTTGGTACCGGCACATTCGGCGGCACCGGTAATTTCTTCAAAGCCTGGGGAAATACGCAGGTGGACGAGGCGACCAGGCTGGTGGGCCTGTGCATGGATGCTGGGCTCAATTTCTTTGATACCGCCAATGTGTATTCGCAGGGATTATCCGAGGAAATACTCGGCAAGGCGATTATCGGGTTGCGCGGCGAGATCATTCTTTCCACAAAAGCTACTTTCAGAATGGGCGACAAGCCCAATCAGTCGGGTTCCGGCCGTTTTCACCTGATCAAGGCTTGCGAGGACAGCCTGCGCAGACTGCAAACCGACTATATCGACATTTATCACATGCACGGCTTCGATGGCACCACGCCGGTGGAAGAAACCCTCAGTGCATTGGATGACCTTATCCGTGCCGGGAAGGTGCGCTACATTGCCTGTTCCAACTTCTCGGGCTGGCACCTGATGAAATCCCTTTCTGTTTCGGAGCGGTATGGTTGGGCGAAATACATTGCTCACCAGGCGCATTATTCGTTGCTGAGCAGAGAGTTCGAATGGGAGCTGATGCCGCTTGGTGTGGACCAGAAGGTGGGTACGATCGTGTGGAGCCCATTGTCGGCGGGACGTCTTGGCGGAAAATACCGCAGAAACCAGCCCATTCCGCCGGAGGGACGCATCGCCCAGGGAGGAGGCGAGGGCCCTGAAATTCCGGAAGATTTTTTCTTCAACCTGATCGATGTGCTCGACGAGGTAGCGGCCGAGACGGACAAATCCGTCGCACAGGTGGCGCTGAACTGGCTTTTGCAGCGCCCTACCGTGAGCAATATCGTGATCGGCGCCCGTAATGAGGAGCAATTGAAGCAAAATCTGGGTGCGGTGGGATGGAACCTGAGTCTGGAACAAGTCAAGCGCCTGGATGAGGCGAGTGACAAATCGCCGGTTTATCCCTACTGGCACCAACGGAAGAACCCCGCGTTGAATCCCCTTCCCGACTTCTACGGCCCGCTTGCCGGGCGGCAATAAGCGAAAAAACCGGAGGCCGGGTGGTTTGCTACCTGGCCTCCGGAATATAGAGGCCGTGCTGCATGGCATACACGATGAGGTCGGTAGTACGGCGCACTTTCAGCTTGTCCATCACGCTGCGGTGGTAATATTGAACGGTGTGTGCGCTCAGTTTCAGCTCGTAGGCGATCTCCTTGATCGTATGGCCGCCACAAACCTTTTGAAGCACTTCCTTTTCACGGGGAGAAAGGTGCATTACCACTTCTTCTTCTGTAAATACACTGCTGATCAGGCTGTCGCGGATGGCTCTGCCGATGTATTGCTTGCCGGACCGCACCTGGAAAATCGACTCCTTGAATTCTTCGAAAAGCGTCGATTTCGAGAGAAAGCTATTCGCGCCGCGACGGATCGTATGTTTGATCGTTTGCACATCGGTAACCGTCGATAGCACGATCACTTTCATTTCCCTGGGAAGCTTCGAGCGGCATATGTCGAGTAGTTCGAGGCCGTTTACACTGTTCAGGGCCAGGTCCATAACCAGGATGTCGGGCGGGGTGGCGCTCCGCTCGGTCAGGAAATCCTTGCCATCCGTATAAGCATCCACCTCTTTTACTTCGGGTATCAGCCTTAAAAGTGTTTGCAGGGCATCGGCCAGAAGAAGGTGTTCGTCTACTAAAACTATATTCATAGAATAACTTTTAAGGTTCTGCGATCTATTTTGACCCCCCGGTTTTATACAATTACATCATTTGGGCCTGATTGCCGCAGGCGTCGGTGCCGGAGCGAGTTTTCCTGTTGCCGATTGACTCGATCTTATTGCACTAAATGCTGGAAAACAGCGCAAAATAACTACTAAACGCAGGCCGGTAGTTATTTCTCGGCTACTATCCCCGGTGAATTTACAACTAATACGTGGATAAAATTAATTTGACCCCCCTAATTTTTAGGGGGTATATTCATACTAATAATATGTGGGTTTATTTTGATTCATTTATAGATACATTTGCAAATAAGTACTATCTAGTTTGAGTAAAATAGTATAACTAAGTTGAGGTACCTGAATAGCCCCAGTTTCTTAAAATCATCAACATATAAACCAGTTTTAAATAGTTCTCTTACAAAAACATTTACTCATCTCTCTTGACCGGGTACCCGGTTATTCGTTAGACGACACCTTCACGAGAACAACCATCCGGCGTGTCCGCGTATATATATAAGCGGAAGCAGAAGATGTAGCACCACAGAGAATTTTACTACGCTGCCCGATTCCCCGGGTCGCGGCCTGGTATTGTTCTAAATCATTGAATGTCTTGTATTTATGTCCCTTTATTCACGTAACGGTTTATTTCTATTCTAAATTTCTATCATTATGAAAAGTTCTATCGGCTGTCTAGTCAGAAGACTCAGTGTACTGAAAGTTGCCGCTGTACTTGCTGTGGCGGCGTTGTTTTCCCAGGCCTCTTTCGCACAACAATATGCGACAAGCGCGTCCAGTAATATACCCACTAGCCTCGCGCCAGCGTCCGTAACGAAGATTGACAGCGTTACAGGGGCGCCGGATGGAAAGTATGGAAGGCTACTAACGTCGGGCGTTAAAGTCGTTGTTAACATTGCCAGCACGGCAAGCCTTACGCTGAACCTGCCTGCATCTGTACCCGCGGGTAAAAAGTCGTACGTGAAAATCAAAGCGCCAGTAGCGGAAGGTCTCTCTCTCGACCTGGGAAGCCTCGTCAATTTGTTGGGACTTCTTCAAAGCGAGGGGATCGTCGTTGGTACCAGTGCAGGAACTGCAACGGGCACGGTTGTGAAGGATAAAAACAACAATCTTTACCTTGCCGTTACATCGACCGCAGCGTACAATTCGGTGACCGTCACACTGCGTTTTGCTGGCTTTACCGGAATTCTCGGTGTAGCACTCGGCACAGTACACCTTGATGTAGACGCGATTTCTACCTATGAGAACACGGTGTTTACGCCATGCGAAGCGGTAGATTTCGCTTATGCCGGGGTGAATCCGGAAGCAACAGGTATCGACCTTTCGCTGGTTAACCCATTGCAAAACCCTGAAAGGGCAATTGACGGTGTTGTGACTCCAACCAACTATTCCTTTTTGCAAAATGGCGCGGTAGGCGTTGCATCAACAGTATCGCAAACGGTTTATCTTGGAAAGACTTCCCCTGGTACCAATCAGGTTGTGGCAACGATCTCCAGACCACCGGCACTCCTGAGCTTAACATTGCTGGATAACATCAATATCCGCGCGTACCTCGGTAACACACAGGTGGGCTCAATAAATGTGGGAAGCAGTCTTCTGTCGTTGAATTTATTAAGCTTGTTTGGTTCAAGCGAACTGGTATCATTATCATTCGTACCGGGCGGCGACTTTGACAGGATTGTCGTTACGTCGACTGCAACTGCCGGGGTATTTAACGGCTTGCGCATTCACGAATTGAATTCACGCCCGCCGGTTAGCTTCACGGGTGGTACTGTGAGCCCTGGACGTGTGGGTGATGCGCTCAACTCGAACCTTTTTGGTGCCCAAACCGGCGGCGCGGGTAGTTTCAGCATCCAATGCGGTGTGCCTAGCGACTACACTTACGCGTTGTACCAGGTAACAGCACCAGGTGGCCGCACTTTGGCCGGTACCCTGCCTTCTACCGTTACGCTGAACCCGAACGGTACTTTCTCAGGCACACCTACAACCGGGCAGAACGCTACCTATACATTTGATGTACAGGCTACCAACCAGTTCGGTCAAACTGCGGTTACTTCTTTCACAATGGTGATTGAAAATGCATTGCCGGTAACATTGGTTAGCTTCAAAGCAATGGCCGAAGGTCAGACAGCGGCTCTGTCGTGGTCTACTTCCGAGGAGGTCAACAGCGACCGTTTCGACATCGAACGGAGCCAGAATGGTAAAAACTGGTCAAAAATCGGTTCTATGGAATCTCACAAGGAAAGCAGCGTAAACCAATACTATTCATTCGTAGATGCATCTCCGCTAAGAGGAGAGAACCTCTACCGTCTGAAAATGGTGGATCTTGACGAAACTTTCTCTTACAGCCGTATCGAGAGCCTGAATTTCAAAGGCATTGCGCTCGCATACCCTAACCCTGTAAGCGGCTCAGAAAATCTGAAACTGAACGTGGACGATTGGAGCAAAGTAAGCCAGGTGAAAGTGGTGAACGCAACCGGTAAAGTGGTTTTCGAAGCATCTAACGCATTGTTGTCCGGAATCAGCGCGCGCAATCTTGTAGCGGGTGCATACGTGATCCAGGTGACACATACGGACGGTACAGTGAGCTCACAGAAATTTGTAAGACAGTAATCCTGTCCCCACACGATACACGGACAAACCGCTGGCCCACAAGTCAGCGGTTTGTTTTTTATAAGCCGCACTCAAAAAGGAATGAGCAACTCCTTTTTTTGAAACGGTAGCGGTATATTTGAGTTTTTAAAGTATCCCCGATTACCAACGTTAGTTTATTATGCCCAGCAAAAGAGGTAAAAAGAGCAAGTTCAAAAAGGTCCTCATTCCCATATTGAAGTGGACCAGCGCGATTATCCCGGTTTGCGCCTTTATTTACATTCTTTACTATTACAAACAATTCGACTTCCTGAAAGCAAGGGAGGAGGTTAAAACGGAAACGAAGGTGCTGTCTTCGGAAGATTCGCTGAATACAGGCGTAGGCCGGGCAGGGCAGGACCTAGCTGCTAAAATACACGTCATAACCAATGAATGGCATCCGGTGGGTGGGCTGGCTATCCACAACATGGTGCTAGAAAATACCTCAGCTTTCCCGGTGAAAAGTGTGGAAGTGGAATTCAAATATCTTAATGACCTTCAGGCCGTGGTAACGTCCAAGATCGTCACCATCAAAACGCCGCTTCCTGCACGGAAATCGACGAAAATAACGGATTTGAGCGTGGGCTATGTCAACAATGCGGTGGTAGGATGCGACGCGAAAGTGCTCAGCGCTAGACGGTAGCAGTTGTGGAAATGTGCCGCGCTGGTACGATTATTTAATCTTATCCGCTTAAACCTGACTACTAGCGGATACTATGGCACAGTTACTTCAAAATCTCTACAACATCGCACCGATCCTGCTTTTGATAGCGCTTTTTGGTGCAGCCGCCGGCGGGTTCTGGCTTGTTATTGAGCTGAAAAAGAGAAGCTCTCATACCCACTATTCCCTGAGCGATCGTTTGTTCCTCAAACGTAATGCGAACCGGGTACGTAAAATGCAGTTACATTAAGATAGGAGTATAAAAAAACATCCCAATTACAAGGTAACCGGGATGTCTGATTTTACTCAACGTTATTGAAAACCTTTTGACGGGTTCTCGATACAAACTTAATAATTTCTTTATTCAAAACATTCATTTTTGTTTAGGAAATAATATTTTTTGTAGCTGCGAGGTATTATGTATTTAGTATTCGGTAGGTAGCGACCTATCCTAGCTGATTATCAAGCACTATCGTTTTGACTTGATCAACGAACTTTTGTAAATCCAGCGCCGAATATTGTTGCTTTTCTGCATTTTCATAATCAAAATACACCGAAAGCATACGGTTGTATTTAATCAGTGAATTGCTTTTATGTGACTTTAATTCGCGGCCTTTAT
>CBIHPQ010000071.1:0-19755 GCA_966211825.1 uncultured Dyadobacter sp.
AGGGAGAACGGCGAATTTATTGAGAAAAAGGGACAGGGCCAATCCTCGGTGCCGTTGTTCAATGCCTACAAGGTTCTCGATGATAAGCGCATCGAATTGATCCCGATTGATAAAAGTGCGCCATCACATATTTGGCATTATTCAGATTTGTCGGCTACTAAACTGACGCTGGGCTACGGCTGCATCGAAGCCTGCTCGGGTAAATACATTGCGGTAGAGTAACAGTTGGTCCTGGTTTCGGCCGGGTTGTTTTTTGAGTTTTGAAAAAAATGGGCTGGATTCTTCCAGCCCATTTTTTTGTCCCCCGCCTATTTGTCAAACAAATTCTAGTGTTAATCCATGAGTGTAAAAGAGTACTGTTTGCGGCATAAACCTGCGGTGTGTTCGTGCACATTTTGATATTTTTTCTTGTTAATCTCGATGACTCGGCTAATTTTGGTGTGGTTAGAATTCTAACGAATTTATTCTACTCATAACTCTTTAACCAATTTTTAAATCTATGAAACCGAGATTTACCCAAATTCTGTTTCGAACAGCTGCTATGGTGGGGCTCGCCATGCCGCTGATGGTTCCGCTGGATGCCGGCGCACGACCGCTTCTCCGGACAGGCCCCAATTTTCGGCATGCTCCGCGGCCCGTTACCGTCCAACCCGTCAAAGGCAAAGTGGTCGACAGCAAGGGCATCCCGCTTACCGGCGTGAACATTGTAATCCAGGGAACGACCATTGGAACGCAGACGGATGTTGATGGACAGTTTACCATCAACTCCAACAGCGCGGACGACGTGCTGGTGGCCAGTTTTATCGGTTTCAAAAGCCAGAATATCCCCGTCCAGAACCGTTCGGTAATCGACATTACCTTGCTCGAAGACGTGTCGAGTCTCGACGAGGTGGTCGTAACGGGTTATTCGAGCCGTTCGAAATCGGAGCTGGTGAGCTCGGTGTCGGTCATTAAGGGATCGGAACTGCAGACGGTTACGAGCAACAACACCGCCACGTTGCTCCAAGGCCGTGCGGCGGGGGTAGTGGTGTCGAGCGCGAGTGGCGCGCCGGGTACGGAGCCGAGCGTACGTGTACGCGGGACCGGTTCCATTACGGCCGGAGCGGAGCCGTTGTATGTGATCGACGGGCTGATCGGCGGTACGGCCAATCCGAACGACATCGCCTCCATATCCATTCTGAAAGATGCGGCAGCTACCGGTTTGTACGGTTCCCGGGCGTCCAATGGGGTAGTGGTTATCACGACCAAAACGGGAAAGCCGGGCAAGACGCAGATCAATTACAATGGTTCGGTGGGTTTCAGCAACGTTTTGCGCGGAAATTTCGAGGTCATGAATGGGCAGGAGTTGTATGATTTTACCAACAAAATGTACCAGAACGACTATGATGCAAAACGTGCCAACTACATCGCCCAGCTCAGCGCCACCACGCCGAACCCGACGGAAGCACAGATCAACGCCTACCTGACGGCCAACGCATTCCCGACGGCGTATGCAGGTTATCAGAGCCGCTTTTTGCCCGGAACGCCCGGTAATACCGACTGGCTCGACAAGACGTTCCGGACAGGCATAACCCACAACCATGCATTGTCGATGTCGGGCGGAAACGACCGCACGCGCTTTCATTTTGGGGCAAACTATTACAATGAAGAAGGGGTAATCCTGAAAACGGGTTATGAAAACGTCAACTTCCGGGCCAATATCGAGCATAATCTCAACAGCAAGGTAAAGCTTACCGCCCGTGTTAATACCTTTTTCAATAACCGCCAGAACGATCAGGGGTACTTGTACCAGGGATATATCAACCTGCCGTGGGATAATCCTTACAACGCCGATGGATCATACCGGTATGTGGATGCCAATACCACCGACTGGTACGGCCGCGACCGCAATAACTTCCTTTTCAACAACCAGTATAATTTCAACCAGAACAGGGGTTCAGGCATTCAGGGTGATGTCAGATTGGAATACAACATCCTCGACTGGCTGACCTTTTCGACTTCAACCCGCTACGCGATCACGAACACCCGCACGGAATCCAATGTGGATGCGAGAACCCCGACGGGTAAATCCTACAACGGCTCGCTTTCGAACAGCTACGAATATACCGGCAGTTTTATCACGTCTAACCTGCTCAACGCCAGCAAGTCTTTCGGCGCGAACACGTTCAATGCGATCCTCGGTGCGGAGTTTCAGGGTAATAAAACCGACGGAATGGGTGGCACCGGGCAGGGCATCTTCCCCTCGCTCGACATCCTCAACGTAACCGCCACCCCGACTTTGCTCACCGGTTATAAAACCAAGAATGCATTTGCATCCGCATTCGTCAATGTGGATTATGACCTGCATAACAAGTACTTCGCCACCGTTTCCTTCCGCCGCGACGGCTCTTCGCGCTTCGGAAAGGACAACCGCTTTGGTAACTTCTATTCCGTAGGTGCGGCCTGGAATGTTTCAGGCGAGGAGTTTTTTGGTTCGTTGAAGGATAAGATCCATTTGTTTAAAGTCCGCACGAGCTATGGCACCACGGGTAATGCCAATATCGGCGACTTCGTTGCCCAGGATCTTTACGATTTTAATGCCCAATATGGCGGCCTTCCGGCAGGTTTCCCGGCGCGTAAGGCAAACCCGAACCTGACCTGGGAGAAGGCTTACACTTACGATGCGGGTATCAATATCGGCTTTTTCAACCGCATCGATCTCGTGATTGACCTGTACAACCGCCTCAATAAGGATGTATTGCAAAATGTGCCCCTCGAAGCGACGACCGGTTTTACTACTCAGATCCAGAACATCGGATCGGTACGGAACCGGGGTATCGATCTTGAAATTACCTCCAAGAATCTCCGTGGTGCATTCAACTGGGAGACGAGCCTGAACTTTTCCATTAACCGGAACAAGGTAATGGCGCTCAACAAAAACGAGCCGATTGAAAGCGGCAACCAGCGTATCGAAGTGGGCCGGGAGCTGGGTTCGTGGTATATGCGTAAATGGATGGGTGTAAATCCAACAAATGGCGACCCGCTGTGGCTGCTGCAAACGAAAGATGCTTCGGGTAATATCGTAGAGTCGACCACGAATGTTTATAACAGCGCCACACGCGTTTTTACGGGTTCGAGAAATCCGAAGTTTACCGGCGGTATCACCAACACATTCAAGTATGGCGGAGTGACGCTCTCGGCATTCTTCACATTCGTGTCGGGTAACAAGGTTTACATCTACAACCGCGAGCTTTTCGATGACGACGGCGCTTATCCTACCTACAACAAAATGCGTTTGCAGGACGGCTGGACGCGCTGGGAGAAGGAAGGCGACATTGCCACGCACCCGAAAGCGGTGGTGAACGGCAACAAGAATTCCAACAAAACCTCCTCGCGCTACCTCGAAGACGGCAGCTACCTGCGCCTGCGCAACATTCGCCTGAGCTACGATATTCCCAAAGTTTTCACGGACAGGCTGCATATCAGCGGATTGTCGGTGTTTGCGAGCGGGGATAACCTGGTTACCTGGACCAAGTTCTCGGGCGTCGATCCGGAAGTGGATCTCAGCAATGGTACCAACAGCTCGCGCTATCCGAGCAGCAAGAAGCTCATGTTCGGTGTAAACCTCAATTTCTAAACCATCACTATGAAACGTTATATCAAAACAACTGCATTGGCCGCCATGCTGAGCGGCGCGCTGCTAGCCGGCTGCTCCGACGAGCTCACGATCACGCCTTACGACGGCCTCACGTCCACCCAGGTCGTGAACACGCCCGAGGGGCTCAAAGCGGCTACATTGGGTAATTATGCCATTTTGAAGGACGGGAACTACATTCGTTCCTACCATATGATGTCCGAATTCCCGTCGGACAATGTATCGCTGAGCGGCACGACTTCCGATCCGCTTTATTTTTCCTACAATTATAATCATATCAAAACCAGTGCATTGGCCACGAACTTTTATACGAAGTCGTACCAGGCGATTTACGGTACCAATGTGATTATCGAACTTTTGAAAGAAGGGCAATCGGCGGAGCTGGATCAGGTTCTGGGAGAGAACTACTTCCTGCGCGCATTGCTGCATTTCCACCTGGCCAATGTGTTCGCGCGCCCCTATGCACCCGACGCAGGCGCATCACCGGGTGTGATCATCGTAAAATCAACGGAGCAGCCCGCCCAGAAGCCGACGCGGAGCACAGTGAAAGAGGTGTATGCCGCCATTATCCAGGATCTGGAAAAATCCATCAGCCTGATGACTGTTGCCAAGAATAACAATTTCGCTTCCAAAGAGGTGGCCTACGCGATGCTGAGCCGCATTTATCTTTATATGGAAGACAATGCGAAGGCGATCGAATATGCCGACAAGGTGATCAGCTCGAACCGTTACTCGCTTCTTTCGACGGCTAATTTGCCCAAATATTACACGACGGTCCCTGAGTCGAATACGGAGACGATCTTCGCGGTGCGTCATACGGTGAAGGATAACCGCAGCTATTCGGCAATCGGGGCTATGTATTTATCGGACGGAGAAGGCTGGGGCGAAATGTATGCCTCGGAGAAATACCGCAAGCTCATTGACAAGTTCCCGAACGATAAGCGCCGGGACTACATCATCCCCGTTTATGAAAAGAATGCTGACGGTTCCATTAAAACCGATGCGGCTGGAAACAAGATACTTGCGGCCCGGAATGGTTATCCGAAGTATTACATCACCAAGTTTTCCTACCAGGAAGGCTACCCGATGCTGAGCTCGCCGGTCTTTTTCCGCCTGGCCGAAATGTACCTGATCCGCGCGGAAGCCAATGCGAAGCTCGGTAAGAATGCAGCGGCGCTCGACGACGTGAACCTGATCCGTAAGCGGGCAGGGTTGGCCGGAAATGAGCTTTTCTCGGCCAGCAATATGATGGGCTATGCCAGCGTGCTCGACGTGGTACTCGAAGAATCGCATTTGGAATTTGCCTGGGAAGGTCTGCGGAAACACGACGTTTTCCGCAACAAGCGGACCATGGAACGGAACTACCCCGGCACGCATTTGCTCGCGGGCGCCGTGAAGCAGGAGATACCGTACACGCATCCGCGCGTGGTACATTTCTTCCCGGAGGCAGAGACGGTACTGAACCCGTCGCTGGTGCAGAACCCGGAGTAAGAAGAGGTCCGTAACAACCATTTAGCGGTCTGGTTTGTCATTGTTTCGGTTGATAGAAATTTCCTAACTTTAATTCTACAAGCTGATAATGTCATGAAAACCAGACCGTTTTTATTCGCTCTTTGCATGATTGCCGGCGTATTGCTGCTGCCGGCCTGTTCCAATGAGGAATTTCCCGTTCCCGACGACCAGGAGATCTTTTTTGAAGTTAACTACGTGAACTACGCCTGGGGTTTTCAGAACGACGGTTTTCTGATCGACAAAATGGGCCGGGTGAGAACATTTGACAAGCCGAAGGACTGGAAATTTGCGTCGTCGGGGCCATTCACTGTGGCGGAAATGGATGAACGACTGGCCAAAACGACCGTTGCGAACTATACGGTACCCGCGAATGATCTGGCCAAATATATCAACAAAATGAAGCGCGTAAGCGACAAGGATTTCACCAAGCTGTCGAACAGAGGCGCTGACATGGGAGCCAGCTCATATTATGTCTACCGATATGATTCCGGCTCGAAGACGTACCATGCTGTGCTGCTTCAAAGCGTCGGCGACAATGATGTTTATAACAAGGATTCCGACGCAAAGGAAATAGCAGAATGGCTTGTGAAAGTCCGGCTGGAAAGTCGCTGATCGTAACGATCATTCAATCGGGAAAATGATTAACTTTATGTCAATCAGCTATTTCTACCCATGAAAGCATTAAGAACCATCCCGATCCTGTTTTTCAGCACACTGGCTGCGCTGTCCGTTTCGTGCTCCGACGACGTGGTGGTTACGAATGAGCAGGAGGTTTATTTCGAAATACATTATACTAACCAGGCCTGGGGCAACCAGTTCAAAGGTTTTCTGATTGACAAAGAAGGGCAGGTGCGGACCTACGACAAACCGGCCAGCTGGAACGGCACAGAACAGAGCTTTTCGCTGACGAAAGAACAAATGGAAGCCAATGTGTCCCAAACGACCGTTTCAGCAACCAAGATAGATGCGGCGGAACTTAGTCAAAACATTGAATCAGCCCAAAAAATAACGGGTGACAGCTTCTCCAAACCCGTTAACGGCGGCGCGGATCTTGGGCTGACACTTTTTTACAGCTACACTTATAATGCAGATAGGAAAACCTACACCGCGGTGCTCCTGCGGCAAACGGGCAACGTAATCATCCATAACCAGGACGCCCACGCGAAGGAAGTGGCCGATTGGCTGTCAAAAGTGATGGACGAAGTTTATTAGGGTATTGGGAATTGAATGCATAAAAAAAGGGGCTGCAAAACATGCAGCCCCTTTTTTCGTCCCTGATTACTAAGGCTTGAATACCGACAACCGGTAATTTACCTTGTCGTTGCTGAGCAGGATCTGATAAATACCCGACGGAAGCTTGCCGAGCTGGATATTAAGCCTTCCGTTCTGAACGGCCGCTCTTTCCTTCACGATCACAGTCTGGCCCGAAACATTGATCACTTTCGCATTCACCCATGAGCCTTGCAGGTTAGGAAGCTCGATATTGAGCGCCGACTGCACCGGGTTGGGGTAGAAGCGGATGTTGCCGGCCGAAGGCGCGTCAATCGCCACCATCCGGCTGAATGCATATTTGCCATCAAAATCCACCTGTTTCAAGCGGTAATAGGTAATGCCTTTGTTGAAATCCACATCGGTAAAGCTGTAATGATTGGCCACCGAAGCATTGCCGATGCCTTTCACCCGTCCGGTTTCGACGAAGGTTTTGCCGTTGGTGCTCTCTTCGACAGCGAAATAGTCATTGTTGCTTTCCGAGCTGGTAGTCCATTGCAGCACATTGCCTTCGGACGTGTTCTTTCCTTCGAAACTCACCAGTGTCACAGGCAGCGCGGATCCCGGAGGGGCATTGGAGAGGCCGAAGCCGGAGAATCCGGTGTTGAAAGTCGACGTAAACGCATAGTCTCCACTGAATGCGGGGCTTGTCACCACGTCTACCAGGGCGGTGTTCGCAGCGTCGCTGGTCGCAATGTTACCAGGGCTTTTACCCATAGACAGTATATTAGCCGGTGTGAACGAGGTCAGTTCGGAACCTTTGTAATACAGCGTTATTTCGTATTCTCCTGCCGGGTTGTTGGTAGTTGGCGTTACCTTGACGGTCTTGCTGGAAACCTCGAATCCTCCCAGCCACGGCGCACTATTGGCGCCGGCGCGATCGATTTCCACCGTGGTACAACCGTAGTCGTGCGCGCTCAGGTTTTTGATTTTTGCGATGAGGTTGCCCGTTGCCGGATCGTAGAAAACGGCGGTTTCATTAGGCCCAAGGTACTCGCTCGCTGCGTTGGCGGTATTCACTGCCGACTGGATGCCGGTCGAGTTGGTGGCAGTGAGCTTAATGTCATCCAGCGCCCACCATCCTTGCCAGGTGGCGGTATATTTGAACCTTATTTTCATACCGACGTTCGCATACTGATCAGGAATCGGCAGATTGACGATATTGGGGGTGCTGGTAAGAATGTTGCCCAGGTGCCCGGAGTTCTGATCTTGCGTCAGTAGTGTCTGCCACGTAGTTCCATCCCATACCTGCACAAGTCCCTGCTCGTTTTCAACGTCGACGTATGGCGCCCAATCCTGCGAGAAAGTAAGTACCATATTCTTTTTGTTCAAACTGTTGATCGCGGGCGATTCGAGTATTTCATCGAAAGGATACAAATTGCCATTGGTGATATCGCTGTTGGCGAAGAAGAAGGGCGTTTTTGCTGCATCGAGCCCGGCATTGCCGTACTGCGACAACGTCCAGGTGTGATAACTTGTGCCTCCGTTGATGCTGATCCAGCCCTGCGTACCGTTGTTGAAATTCGAATTGATCAAAGTCTCGGTGTAATTGCCCGGTGTGAGGTCGTCGTCGGCAATGGTGAGGCGGTAGGTCTGGAAGCCACTGGCGGCAAATCCATTTCCGCCGTTTGCATTCAGGGTGTAAGACAGGTCAATCGTCTCTTCGCCTTCCACATACGAGTCGTTATAAATACGTACCGTGACGTTTTGCGTCAGCGACCCTGCCTGCAAGGTTACCGACGATGGCGATATCG
Source organism: uncultured Dyadobacter sp. (assembly GCA_966211825.1). Lineage (GTDB taxonomy): Bacteria > Bacteroidota > Bacteroidia > Cytophagales > Spirosomataceae > Dyadobacter. Next base: position 8,170 of record CBIHPQ010000071.1, read on the forward strand.
TGTAATCGGCCGTAGCGCCCTGTTTGGCCGTTCCGCCCGGGGTAGCAAAGGTAACAGTAACCGGCTGGGTCGGTGCCTTGTCGATTTGCAGCGTAACGATTTTGTCTACATAATCCAGGCATCCCGAAGGTGTAACTGCTTCTCCTTCGTTCACCGTTGCACCGGTTGTGGCGAAGTGGACGGCAGGCGTAACAGCACAGGTATAAACGCGAATGTCGTCAACATACCAGCCGTCGAACCCTCCGCAGCCATCAGTCCCCAAATCGAACTTGAACTGAATATTACCTCCTGCGACGAGACCGAGCGAGGTCAGGTTGATCTGACTTTGTCCCCAGGTACCTATCACCGATCCCTGATCCGCTCCCGTGAAAACCGGCTCTGACGCCATCGGGTTGTCGTTTCCGGCACTCACGTAGTTCAGGAAGTTGTTGTACGGGTTCGCCGTGAATGCGGATGCGGGCAGCAGCGTCCAGGCGCCGCCGTTGAGCTTGTATTTGATATTACCACCATCCCAGGTGTCCTCTATGGCCACATAATGGTCAAATGCCAGGTTCAGGTTGCCAGGCGTTCCTGCTGGTATGGCAATAACAGGGCTTGTCAGGCTGATGACGCCATTCTGAAGGCTGCTGGTGCAATTCCCTGCATTCAGATCTGCACCGAAAGCGACTTTCCCGGCGCGTCCCGCAGGAGCATTTGCCTGCACCCACTGGCGTGCTATCCATGTAGGAGAGGCAGTCGTATGGGTAGCGGTGAAGCCTCCCAGGCCAGCTTCGAAGTTTTCATAGAAAATGGCATTTCCCGCGTTGGCGCCTTCGCATAATGCGGGCGCTGGTTTCAGTACGGTGTAGAACTGGCAGCTGGAATTTGTACGCATTTCGACGGCCGCAATGGTTTTGGCCAGTTCAAGCAAATCTCCGTTGTTGATCGTTTGGCCCGACAAGCCCGGGTCGGCTGCGGCGGTAGACAGTCCTTTCAGGTTAATTCCTACGAGCCCGGCTGCCGATGCTTCGAGCATGTCGGCCAGGGCCGCGAAATCAGTGGTCGAGGTCATGAACTGTGATTGCGCACGCCAGAAAATATGCGCCGCTTTGGTGATCCCGATTCCTGTGATCGTCTGTCCGTTGTAGGTTCCGCCGTCTACCAGCAATGCATAGGCATGGTTCAGGATTCCGCTGTTGGTATGTACCCCGCCATTGTCGCTGGCTGCGCACCAGAACTGCTGGTCGGAAACCTTACCGGGCTGGTTGGAGCAGTTGGGATTCCACATGTCGCGCGTTAATCCCGGACCGGCCGTGATTTTTTCACCGATGATCCAGCGCTCGGAGCTGCCGCATCCTGTGCGCGCCGCGCTCGATTCGCCTGCGTCCATATAGTTGTTAAGCATATCGACCGTCTCACCCCAGATATCGGAATACGATTCATTCAACGCGCCCGGTTGCCAGGCATATACAAGGTCGTTGGTGTACTCCGTATACGCATGGCCCCACTCGTGCGCTACCACGTCGTCGGTTGCGATATTCGTACAATAATTGGCGCTGATTCCGTCCCAGTTTGCATTAGGGCAATTGATCCCGGTTTTATTATTGATCGTGATCATCGTCGCATCGGCACCATTGTAGGAAACCCGGCCGAATGCGTTTTTCATCAAATTGTAAATGAATCCCGATGTTTCTACCTCCGACTGCTGCCAGACATCGAGCGCCCCGGGGAATGCATTGCCCTCAGCCCAGGTGAGGTTAGCCGTTGAGTTTTCATACAATTTCCGGTCAAGGGCATGGTGCGTGCCTGTGAACTGCTCGACGATTTGCCCGCTGTGTGCGTCGACGAACACGAACTCCCTGATCCCCGAATCACCGCGCACCTCCACCCGGTAAACGAGCAGTTTCGGGCCGTTGAAACCCTGAACCAATCCTTTCTGGAAGATGTAGAGCGTGCTGCTGTTCGCTTTCAGGTTGCCGGCTGCCTGCAAGTCCTGCGACCGGAGGTGCCGTATCGCCGCGGTTTCGGCCTGGTTTTGGGCCAGGGTAGGGCTTACATTGACCTTGATATCGGAAATGTAGTTGCCGTTCATTGAGGTGAGGGCCTGCCCTTTGTTGTAATGGAACTTCATAACGCCATCGAATACCGGTACACCCTTATACGTTTGTTGCAGGGTGATATTTTCCAACCCGTAGACGTCAGACTCCTGTTTGCGAAGCCGGAAGTCATCCTGGTTGGCACGGAGGCCGAACAGCGCATTGTTTTCTCTCACGAAGTTCATCGATTTTTGTACGGCGTCGCCTCCATTGATCTGGAAGGCTCGTTCGGCTGGAAAACTGAGAAAACCCAGCGAGTTGGTTGCTTTGTCGATCGTCGGCAAAGCGCCCGTGCGTGCCGCAAACGCTTCGATCTCACCCTTGGTAGGGCCCTGGGAGAAAGCAAGCGGTGCGCACAGCAATAACAGGGGAACAATCAGTAAACTGTGTTTCATAAGGTATGTTGAAGATTGAGGTGACTGGTGTCGAATTTAAGGAAATAATCTCTTCTTCAAAGCGGGAGGCTAAAATGATTTGTTCATTATATCAGTTTGGTAATCAATTTCTTATTAAGAGTAGTAAAACCAAAAGAGCCGCCCGGGTTCCGGACGGCTCTTCAAATGGTTTCGCTTCCTATGGCTGGTAGAATTTCACGGTCCCATCCTCCTCGTTGCTCGTCACGAGCAGGCTTTTGCCGTTGGGGCTTTTGTCGGAAGGAATGAATAGTACGCCTTCGGGGGCGTCGCCGGTTTTGATAATTTTCAGGAATTGTGGCGCGCCCGGGCTACTCAGGTCGTACACGCCGATCGCGTCCACACGTTCCATGGCGATGAATGCCACCGGTTTGCCATTCATCCAGCCTACCGTAACGCCTTCCGGCTCCACACCTTTGTCGTCCGAGCGGGAGTCGTCGTAAATGCCGGCTTTGATCACCTCCTGTTCGAGGGAATTCCCCGATTCGTAAACGCGCTTCATGTCCGCCGCGTGGAAAATACTGAAACCGCGTCCGCCGAAGCCGTAAAGCTCTTCGTAGGTTCCATCATTCTCAAAGTCTCCGCGGGTACTGGTTACGCGCAGGCGGCCGAGGTTAGAAGTCTTTTTCAGTTCGTCGCCGTTCGGGAAATAGACGGGGTTTAGTTTCAGGGAGCTCACACGCTTCTGCTCATCGAATGTGCTGTATTCGCGGGCATCGCCTTCATCGGCCGTGATCACGTACGGGGTGCCGTTCACCTGGAAATACGAAATCGCATCGGGCAGGTAAAACGACTTGATCGGCCAGTTCCTGAGCTCCACCTTCTTATCATCATCGCTCGGGTCGATCGAGTTGAGAATGTAGCTCATATCCTTCGTGCCGAGCGCATGCAGGCTGAGTATTTTGCCGCTGGTCAGGTCGATCTCCGCCACGCCGTTGTTTTCCTGCAGGGTCACGAATGCTTTTTGAGAGTCGTCGGAGATCGCCACATATTCCGGTTCGATATCCTGGGCGAATTTCGCTTTCGGCCCGAACACGCGGAAGCCTTTGGGCGCCAGCATGCTGTAATTGCTGTCAAATGCCCCGAAATCGAGCGTTTTTACACTGTAACCATTGGTAATGTCGATAATCGACACCGAACCATCCGGATCGACGCTGTAATCGGCATTGGGCTCGCCCTCGTTGGCAGTCACGATGAAACGGCCGTCGGGGCTAAATGTTACCATGTCGGGCAATGCGCCGACGGTGATCTGCCGGATCATTTGCAAGTTGCTGGTATTCATCACGATCACGCTGCCGTTCGACTGTTTGTTGGCCGCTTCCAGGGCGATGGCCAGCTTTCCATTTGATACCGCCACACTATTGGCGACGCCACCCAGCGCAGACACGTCGATCGGTTGCAGTTTGGTAATGGCCGGGAATGCAGACAGGTCGAGCACATCTACGATCGCTGCCTTTTCATTATTAACCGTAAAAAGCCGTTTGGATGCAGGGTCATAGGCAGAGATTTCCGCCGCAGCCAGGCCTCCCAGATCCACGCCTGCCACCTCCTTGAAAGCCGAAGGATCTTCCTGAACAGGGTTTTGGGGCAAATGGTCCGTACAGCCATTGATCAGAGCCGCTGCAAGGAACAGCGTAAGTAAAGGTTTCTTTTGCATTTTTATTTGTGAGTAGTTTAAAAACTAAAAATACTCACGTGGGAAAACCGACCAGACCCGCGATTTGAAACTTAACAGAAACATAATCCCGACGCCACTGCTTACAACCCCGCTGCCCAGGCGATGCCACCCATGATGTGTTTCATGGCAGTGGGATTGTTGAATGTGGACGTATTGTGGCCGATGGCCGTGTAGAACATTCGTCCCTTGCCAACCGGGTGCGTCCAGGAAATGGGGTGGTCGCCGCCCATGGCTTTGGGCCAGAAAGCCGGGTAGGTCGTCTCGTCGACGGTGAGCAATACTTGGAAGCCGGGCTTACCCCGGATGTTTTCCCGGAAATTGTACCACTCATCTTTCTTCGACCAGCGTGCGGGCAGGCCGTCGGTGGCGGGGTGCGAGCCGGGCTCGGTTACGATTTCGGCTTTGGGAATAGGGTAGGGAAAAAACGTGTGGTTCCGGAAACGTGTGCCAAGCAGCGTTCCGTACCACTCCCAGTCGTACTCGCAGTCGGCTGCGGAATGGATGCCCGCGTAGCCGCCACCGTTTTCAATGTATTTTTCAAATGCTTTTTGCTGTGCGTCCGTCAGGAAATCGCCCGTGGTGGAGAGAAATACGACGGCCTTATAGGATTTCAGGCATATTTCATGGAAATAAGCGCCGTTTTCCGTCGCTACCACTTCCCAGCCACGTTTCTGACCCGCCTCTTTAATTGCTTTCACCGCCCGTTCAATGGAAGCGTACCGGTAACCATTTGTCTTGGAAAAAACCAATATGGCATTCGGTGTAGCGGCTACGCAATTGGCCGGAATGGCTGTTTCAAAAAACGGTTTTTGCCACGGCAGCCAGCGCATGGCATGCAGCACATAGCCGGCCGCGCCTGCAACGACAATCACTATCGCGGATAATATTTTAAAAAAGATACGCCGCGAAACTTTCATTTCTTGTTGACGATACCGATTGATTTGCTCATAGGGTTACCTGTTCTAATTCCTCGTAATAAGCTGATTTTGTGATTGAATTACCTGTAAAAAATAAAGATTCCCCCGAAATCCAGGGGAATCTTTACGTAAAACCACATCCTAAGTTAATCTGTCAATTCCAGCCGCCTCCCAATGCCCGGTAGATATTCACCATGGCATTCATCTGCTTCATTTTGGTTTCGATCAGTTCGAATTTCGACTCCAGCGCGTCACGCTGGGTCAGTAATACTTCCATATAATCGGCGCGGGCCGAGGCGAACAGCCGGTTCGAAATGGCGGTGGACTGGTTTAATGCCTCCACTTCTTTCGTTTTCAGATCGTAGCTCTTTTCGAGGTTATTGATATTCGAAAGCTGGTTCACAACCTCGATATAGGCATTCAACACCGTTCGCTGGTAATTGTAAATGGCCTGTATCTGGCGCGCATTCGCATTGGCATAACCCGCGCGGATGGCGTACCGGTTGATCACCGGACCTGCCAGATCACCAATCAGCGATCCCATGATCGACTCAGGCACCCGGGCCAGGAAAATCGGGCTGAATGCCTGGAAACCAAGGCTGGCCGACAATCCCAGTGAAGGATAGAAATTGGCACGTGCCACACTTACATCAATTTTAGCAGCTTGCAGATCGAGTTCCGCCTGCTTGATATCCGGGCGGTTGGAAAGCAATTGCGACGGGATACCAGACTGCACTACGTTCGGAACCAGGTTTTCGAAGCCCTGGTTGGTGCGTTGCACAGGCTGCGGGTAACGTCCGACGAGGAAATTGATCCGGTTTTCGGTTTCCACGATCTGCTGCTGGATGCCATATTGCAGGTTTTGCGTTTTCAGCACCTGCGCTTCAAACCGGCGGACGGCCAGTTCGGTAACGCGGGTTGCTTCTTTCTCCATCCGCACGATTTTCAATGCATTGGTCTGGATATCAATATTCTGGCGGATAATGGCCAACTGCGTGTCCAGCGCAAGCAGTTCGTAATAGGAGTTCGCGATTTCGGCCGCCAGGTTGGTCATCATGAAGTTCTTGCCTTCAATAGACGACAAATACCGGGTTGCAGCCGCTTTCTTCGCATTGCGCAGCTTATGCCAGATATCGACTTCCCAGCGTGCTACGGCGGCGATATTTACGTCCGGCAGCGGATCGGGCGTTTCGCGGCCCGGCTTGATGTCGGTCGTTGCTTCGCTGGCACCGATGTTGGTATAGCGCGCAGCTTTTTCAACACCGGCCCCGCCGCGGATACCTACGAACGGCAGGTATTCCCCTTTGCGGGCACCGATCTCGTTTTGGGAGATCGCAATTTCCTGCATCGTGATGTTCAGCTCCTGGTTGTTTTTGAACGCGGTGTCGATCAGCGCATTCAGGTAAGGATCTGTAAAAAACGATTTCCAGCTTACTTTTCCCGTGTTGGTGGAATCCTGTGAGCCGTTATAGCTCACAGGTACCGACCGGTTTTCTGTTTTCTGCACCATCGCCGGTATGTTACAGGCGGTGTAGGTCAGGCCGATGAACGCGATGCCTGCCCAGTTCAATATTTTCTTATTTCGCATGTTCGTCGTTGTCTTCTGAATGTGGGAAAGCGTCGATGGCGTGGACGAATCCTTCGGACAGCGGGCTGTCGTCCTCGTTTTTGATCAACTGTCTGCCGTCGGCCAGGGTACCGAATATGTAATACAAGCCAGGGATGATGATGACCCCGAAAATGGTACCGAACAACATACCGCCCAATGCAGAAGCACCGATGGTACGGTTACCGATCGCACCTGCACCCGTGGCGATGATCAATGGGATCAGACCGGCAACGAATGCGAAGGATGTCATCAGGATCGGACGGAAACGCACTCTGGCACCTTCAATGGCCGCTTCGAGGATCGTAGCGCCTTCCTGCCGTTTCTGGACTGCAAACTCGACGATCAATACCGCGTTTTTACCCAACAGACCGACGAGCATGATCAGACCGATCTGAGCGTAGATGTTGTTTTCGAGGCCCATCATGTTCAGCACGAGGAACGAGCCGAATACACCGACAGGCAGCGAGGTTACTACCGCCAATGGGATGATGAAGCTTTCATATTGCGCCGCAAGTACCAGGTACACGAATGCGAGTACGATCATGAATACGACGAGCGACTCATTTCCGCGGATCGATTCATCGTAAGAAAGACCTTCGAATGCGATATCGTAACCTTTCGGAAGCGTTTTGGCGGCCACTTCGCGGATCGCTGCGATGGCTTCGGCCGTGGTATATCCTTTGGCCGGAAGACCCTGGATCGCCGCCGAGTTATACAGGTTGAAACGGGTGATCTCGTTAGGTCCCTGGCCTTTTTTGAGCTTCATAAAAGAAGAGTAAGGCACCATTTCACCCGCTTCGTTTTTAACAAACAGCTTCAAAAGATCGGATGGAAGCCTTCTGTATAGCGGATCGGATTGTACGTATACTTTAAAGAACTGGTTAAACTTGATAAATCCCTGTTCGTAAGTACTACCGATCATGATGTTGAGGTTATCCATCGCTTTTCCGATCGAGACGCCTTTCTGCATGGCCAATTTGTTGTCGATTTCCAATTCGTATTGCGGATAGTTCGCAGCGAAGAAGGTAAACAAGCCGGTCAGCTCTTTGCGTTTGCCGAGATTTTCAAGGAATTCCTTGTTGATCTCGTCGAACTCGTGGTAATCCGTATCGGTGTTTTTGTCGAGCAAACGCATCGAGAAACCGCCGGAAGTACCAAAGCCCGGGATCGCTGGTGGTTCGAAAAATTCTACCGTCGCACCGAGTCCTTTCGATTCTTTTTCAAGCTCTTCCATGATCTCCTTCACATTATGGTCACGTTCGTGCCATGGTTTAAGGTTGATCAGACAAGTACCCGCATTGGAACCGCGGCCTTCCGTCATGATCTCGTAACCTGCAAGGGATGATACCGATTCTATTCCTTCCACTTCCTCGCAAATCTTCTGCAAACGGCGCGATACCTCATTGGTTTTTTCCAGCGTAGAGCCCGGAGGTGTCTGAATGATCGCGTAGATCGTACTCTGGTCTTCGTTAGGAATAAAACCAGCCGGTACTACCGAGTTTTCATACCAGATACCCGCGCAGAAAGCGCCCAGAATAAGGAATGTAACGACGCGGCGGTTTACAATCAGTCTCAACAAGCGTACATAACCTCCGGTCATCTTGTCGAATCCGCGGTTGAAGCTGTCCAGGGCACGGGTAAGCGGGTTTTTCTTGCGCTCGTGTCCGTGGTGGTTTTTAAGCATGATCGCGCATAATACCGGTGTCAGCGTTAATGCGATAAGCGCCGAGATAACGATCGAGCTCGCCATCGTGATCGAGAACTGGCGGTAGAACGTACCCACGGGTCCGGACATGAATGAAATTGGCAGGAACACCGATACCATCACGGCTGTGATCGCGATGATCGCTCCGGAAATCTCTCCAAGTACTTTTCTAACAGCGTTAAACGGTGATAAATGCGGCTCTTCTTCCATCTTGGCATGGACCGCCTCTACCACCACAATCGCATCATCGACCACAATACCGATCGCCAATACCAGCGCAAATAGGGTGATAAGGTTGATCGAAAGGCCGAATGCCTGGATCACAAAGAATGCACCGACCAATGATACCGGCACCGCGAGGATCGGGATCAATGTCGAACGCCAGTCGCCAAGGAAGATGAACACCACGATGGCCACGAGGATAAATGCATCGCGCAACGTGTGGATTACCTGCTCGATAGACGCGTCGAGGAACTGGGAAACGTCGTAGCTGATCTTGTAATCCATGCCGGGAGGGAAGGAAGCTTTCATGACGTCCAGCTTTTCCTTCACTTCTTTAATTACATCACTGGCATTACTACCGTAGTTCTGGCGCAATACGATCGCCGCAGAGGCCTTGCCATCGAGGTTGGAGTAAATATCGAAGAATTCACTTCCCAGCTCTACTTTGGCAATGTCTTTCAAATGGATGCTTTCACCTTCTGCATTGGCGCGGATGATGATGTCTTCGTATTCCTTCGGTTCGCTGTACCGGCCTTTGTAGGTAAGTACATATTCCAGAGATTGCGCGGCAATACCCGAGCTCTGACCGATACGGCCAGGGCGGCCGATGATACTTTGCTCGGCGAGCGCCTTCATGACTTCTTCCACGGAAATGCTGTACGCACGCATACGGTCGGGGTTGAGCCAAACGCGCATGGCGTAACGGCGGCTACCGAGAATCTGCGCCCGTGCTACTCCTTTCGTCCGCTGGATCTCAGGGATCATTTTTACGGTCGCGTAGTTGAAGAGGAATTTCTCGTCGATGCTCTTGGTCTTGGAGTAGAGGTTGACGTACATCAGCATACTCGGCTGAATGGGCGTGATAATAACCCCTTCACGCTGAACAAGTTCAGGAAGCAGCGGCATTACCTGGTCAACCCTGGTTTTAACACGGATAACAGCGTCGTTCGGGTCGGTACCGGGCTCGAAGATGATCCTGAGCGTTGCTTCACCGGCACTGGTGGCGTCGGTAGCAATGTAGCGCATATCCTGAACACCGTTAATCGCCTGTTCCAGCGTAATGAGCGTGGATTTTACCAACACGTCGGCACTCGATCCCGGGTAGGCGATAAAGATGTTAACAGTAGTAGGAGCAATGTCAGGAAACTGCGAAATAGGCAGTTTCTTGATAGCCAGTATTCCTATAAAGACTATCATGACCGATATCACAATCGCGAATACAGGTCGTCGTATGAATTGATTAAACATATCTTTTGCTTTTGGACCTGATTATTCTGCGTACAGACTTAGGTGGGAGATAACCGAATCGGGCTTTTGGAATTTGTAGCTGATCTTCTGGTTTTCGCGTACCTGGCGCAAGCCTTCCAGCAATATTTTGTCGTCTTTTTTAAGACCGCTCGACACTGCGAAAATGTGGGGCAGCTCGGCCGCGATCGTAATCTCGCGTGACTGGATCTTGTTGTCTTTGTCCAACACGTAGCAGTATTTTTTTTCCAACACCTCGAAAGTCGCTTTTTGCGGGATGAGCAGGGCGTTTTTGAGCGGCACCGTTACCAGCACGTTACCCGTTTCTCCGTGCCGCAGCAGGCCTTTCGGGTTGGGGAAAGTGGCCCTGAATGCGATGTTACCTGTTTCGTTGTTGAAATCGGCCTCGATCGTCTTTACCACACCCGTGTGATCAAACATTTTCTGGTTGGCCATTTGAAGGTTCACTTTCAGCATATTGCCATCGTCTTCGCGGCTTTTGTAGTCGAGGTATTCCGCTTCCGGCACGTTGAAGTAAACCCACATTTCGCTGTTGTCGGACAGGGTGGTAAGCAGGTCGCCTTCATCGACGAGGCTTCCGAGCCGCACCTGGAAATGGTCCATGATACCGGAGAAGGGCGCGCGGATCTCGGTGAAACCGAGGTGCGTCTGGGCCAGTCCCAGTTCCGCTTTTGCCTTATCAAACTTCGCTTTGGCCAGTGCAAGCTCGTTTTTCGAAACTACATTGCTGTCGGCCAGAGCCTTGGTGTTTTGAAATTCAATTTCCGCGAAATTAGCTTCCGCCTGGGCTTTTTGCTGTTCAGCCTGGTACACCATCGGCATGATCTGGAACATCATCTGGCCTTTTTTCACCATCTGACCTTCATCCACGAATATTTTCTGCAAATAACCTCTTTCCAACGCACGGAGCTCAATATGGCTGATCGCCCGGATCTGGCTCACGTACTCTTTTGTGATGAGGGTGTCTTTTTGTAAGGGGCTTGTTACTAAGTAGTTAACCGCTTCTTCTTTTTCTTCTTCGTGTTTTGATGTACAGCCTGTCTGATACAACAATGCACCCAAGCTCACGAGCATGAGAATTCTTTTCATGATGATTTTTGGAGTTAGCAATTTGAATTTTTGATAGTTTCTGTTCGTAGGGGTGTGCCTGACGGCACGGAACGGCAACCGCGCTGGTCCGGGGATTGGGGCGGCGGCAACCGGTATCGCAGGCCATTGAGAGAGGCCTGTCACGATGCGGATCAAATCCTGAGTACGCGGAGCCTCAGATAACGGTGAAAGGTAAGGAAAGAGCTGAACCGGGGTAGCTGCCGGATCTTGGGAATGTTATAAAAAGAAAGGCTGTACCGACCGGCAAATGCGGCGGTCAGGATACCGCCGGAGCGGGGTTGTTTTTTAAGCGAGCAGGATTCGCTGGAATCCTCTTCTTTTTCTTCGGAAATCGTCTTGATAAACTCAGCAAACCTCCGTGCGGCATCAGGCAGGCGGAATGCGGGATCGTTATCGTCAAAAGCCTGTATGAAATTGGGGTGTTCCGATCTCGCCAGAATCTCCAGGGGAGCAACGCAAGCCTGCTGTTCCTGCGACCCCGCATACATATTGCTGTATCCGTCCACCAGGAGAATGCACAGGGGTAGGAGGTATTTCAGCAATTCTTTGATCATTATAACGGGTGGCTATTGAGTCTTTGGTATGAGTCGG
>CBIHPQ010000072.1:0-19747 GCA_966211825.1 uncultured Dyadobacter sp.
CGAATTGAAACCCGGCACCTCGAACCTGGCGCTGGCCGGCGATAACATCTGGAACAATGCGCAGTGGCAGCACGGCGACGACTGGACGAAGCTGCTGCAGACCATCGTCATGGCCTTCCTTGGCACGCTGCTCGGCTGCCTGTACGACCAATCCGAAGATACCCAATGCGGAAAGGAACATCGTAAGCCCGCTGAAAAAGAGGAAAAGCTGGTGTAGTTTGGATTCGGCTTCGTATTGTTTTTCCAGTTTTTCTTCAATATTATGAATGCGAAGCAGCTTTTCCGGGAAGAATTGTTTCCAGAGTTTGCGAACGCCCGTACCGACCTGCATTTCGGTACCCGGTTGGATGCGGATGAGCATGCTGGCATACTCGGGCGACTTTTGCGCGAGAATGAATGTAGGCTTCATCGGTTCGTAAAGCGATTCATTATGGAAATCGCCGACAATGCCCACGGGGACTGAGTGCGCGTTTTTGGTTTGTACGTCAAGACGTTTGATATCGAGCATTTTTGCCGCCGCGGCGGTCATTAGTGAGTTCTGGTTCACTTGCGCTTTTTCTAATTTTTCGAAACCCTCTTTTTGCAAAGAATCGGCATTGAGCGCATCGGCAAATCGCTCGCTGAACATACGGCCTTTTACCAGTTTTAGTCCCAGGGTTGCGGGCAGATCCACGTCGCCGGCAATGTACCACACCCGGATTCGGCGGTTGGCATGGGCCGGATCATCGACCTCGCGCTGCATATAGCCCGCGCCCTCCGTCGGCATCCACATGCTCAGGCTGCTGCGCATGACTCCCGGTATCCGCTGCAATTCATTTTTGAATGCTTCACCTTTGCCATTCCACGAAATCTGCTCGATACCGATCAGGTTGTTTTTGTTATAGCCAAGTTCTTTATTTTTCATCAGATCGAACTGCTGCCAAACGACAATGGTAGCGAGCAGTACAATGATCGAAATGGAAAACTGCGCTACCACGAGTGTCTTACGCAGTCCGGTTTGTCCCAGCGATGCCGTAAATATGCCGCGTAATGTGTCGGCGGGTTTAAAACCCGAAATAACCCAGGCCGGGTAGAGACCCGTCAGCAGGGCTGTGAGGAAAAACATCAGTAATGCGCCTCCCGCCATCAGGATATTGGAAGTAAATGTCAGTACAAGCCCGTGCCCCAGAAAGTTTTCGACGGGACCTAATGTGAAGCAGTAAGCAAACACTGCAACTCCGACGGAAATACAGAATAGTAGCAAAGTCTCCGTCAAAAGCTGCATGACCAGCTGCGTCCGCGACCCGCTTAGGACCTTTCGTACGCCAGCTTCTTTCACCCGGGCAAATGCCTTGGCGGTACTGAGATTAACAAAATTGACGCAGGCGATAAATAGCAGCAGCAATGCCACGCCGGCGAAGATGTAGATCGTCCGGATGCTCGCCCTCACACTTTGCCCTTCGGCGAAATCCGAGTGGAGGTAAATGTCTTTTAAAGGCTGGAATTCAAACTGGTTCTTGTCGTTTTTCAACAAGCGGGCGTACCATTTATTTACTTTCCGTGTAAATGCGCGCACGTCCGTGCCGGGTTTTAGCAACAGATAATTTCGACCGAACATAATCATACCGTTGTTAACCAGCGGCTCCACAGTGGTGCGTTTCAGGCGTATTACATCCGCACGCAAATGACTGTTGTAAGGCAGATCTTCAATCAAGCCGGTGATTTCGTAAGGCGCAGGCTCCGAGCTGAGCGTCGGAATTTGATGGATGATCTTGCCTACCGGATTCTGGCCCGGGAATATTTTGGCCGCATACGACCGCGTGACGAGTAAACTCCAGCGATGTTGCGTGGTACGTTCGAGGCTGCCGGCAACCAGTTTAACCCCCAGTATTTTATTAGCCATTGTATCGACCGTCAGCATGTTGGCTTCGATACCATCATTATCCTCGGGACGCACCTTAAAGTGAACGTCATAGGAGTCCACCGAAGACCAGGATTCAACTTCCGGATATATTTTCTGTAATTCGGGCGCAAGGCCGGAGGGAGAGGAACTGCTTCGTTCAACCAGATCTCCACCCATCTTATTCACACTCACAACCCTGTAAATATCATCCTTGCGGCTCCATTGCCTGTCATACGACAAACTATCGATCACCACAGTAGCCACCATCATGCAAGCCCACAAACCAATAGAGAGCCCCGTGAGGTGGATGAGCGAATAGCTGCTGTTTTTGAGCAAAACCCGGGAGCCGATCTTGAAATAATTGCGCAGCATTTCGGGGTTGAATGCGGATGGCGAGCGGTAGGGCGAGGGTTTTCGCTTCATGATCGAGGGGCGTAGCAATGCGGTGACCTCCCGGAGGAAAAACCAGTTGGCTTTGCGTGCACCGGTGCGGTGGTGGCGCAAGGCATAGCGTTCGTAAAGGTCGCCGAGGAGCTCTTCGCGGAGGTGCGGGGCGCAAATGCGGTTGGCCAGCTTGTCGAGCCAGCGGGGAGGGAGTGGTTGCATGGTTCAGCTGTTTGAAAAATCAAGGCCCATTTTTGATAGTTCCGCAGGCGTAATGCGGTTCCAGAGGCTGTTGCGCACGGAGCGTGCTTCGTGCAGGATCTTGCCGCCGTAAGCGGTTACGGTAAACAGCCGTTTGCGCCGCCCGCCGCGTTCCTGTGTGGCCTCGCCCAGGTGTGAGCTCAGGTAACCCTTTTGTTCGAGCCGCTGTAATGCCGCGTGTACCGCGCCGGTGCTCACCGTCTGCCCGGTTTCGTTTTCGAGCTCTTCGGCAATGCTCACCGAATAGGCCCCCGGAGCCAGTGCAGCCACCGCCAGCAGCACGATTTCTTCAAATTCTCCCAGATCGCTTCGTCTCATAGAATGTGTTCGGAATTATTATATCTATTTCCGTATGTAAAATAATCCTGCCAGATATTGAAAACTGCATTTATGTTGAAATGAATGCTATTTTATGAAAGAGTTCTGTTCGTTTTCGAACAAGGCTCGTCCGGTGTTGCACGGGGTTTTTAAAAGTTATCAGGAAATTCGATGCAATAGAATCAGCAAAGATTTTCCTTTGTCAGGTTGCAAGTACCATAACATCAAATCATCACACTATGGCGAAGATGAGTAAAATCAGGGTGGATAACGTCGACATATCCATTACAACTATCAATGATAATGACTACATCTGCCTCACCGATACGGTGAAGGGAAAAGGGGATGCGAGCAGGGCAGCGGATGTGATTAAAAACTGGATCAGGAACCGCTCAACCATTGAATTTCTGGGGACCTGGGAGACGATATATAATTCCGATTTTAAAGGGGTCGAATTCGACCACTTTAGACGGGAAGCCGGTGTGCCTACTTTTACCATGAGTGTTTCAAACTGGATTGAAAATACCAATGCAATTGGAATCTTTTCTAAATCAGGTAGGTATGGGGGTACTTACGCGCACAAGGATATAGCATTCGAATTTGGGTCGGCAATTAGTCCGGTATTTAAGCTTTACGTTATTCGGGAATACCAGAGGCTTAAAGAGATTGAAAACAATCACTCTGGGTTGGAATGGAACGTAAAGCGCATTCTATCAAAAGCCAATTATCAAATACATACCACTGCCGTGCGTGACTATCTCATTCCGAAAGCCGGCTATTCCCAGGCGAAGGAGTGGCTGCTTTACGCGGATGAGGCCGATCTGCTCAACCTCGTTTTGTTTCGGTGCACAGCGAAGCAATGGCGTGACGCCAATCCGCAACGCCATCTGGCAGGCGAAAACATTCGCGACATGGCCAGTATCAATGAATTAACGATACTTTCAAATCTTGAAAATCTCAATTCTGTGTTAATCAAAACCGGATTGGGTAAGCGAGAGCGTTTTAAAATCTTGGACGAAACCTGTCATGACCAACGCAAAACATTAGAGCAGCTTGATATAATCAAGTCTATTAAGAAGGAACAGAAATCTTCATTCTTAGATTTTGACAAAAATGAAGCTTAAATAGGTAAGACGGTTCCACTACTTCTTCCCAAAAAACTTCCGCTTAGGGCTATTCTTTTCCGCGTACTCCTTCACCGCCCCGGCCGCCTCGATCGGGTAATCCGATTCCAGAATCGATGCGCCGTCTTTGGCGATGGCAATGTAGGCGGCTTTGCGTTCTTCGGCGGTTTTCAGTTTGTCATAGGAAGACGCTGCCGAGATCATGCACATCGTGCCTTTTTTGTTCAGCAGTGCATATAATTCCTTGTTCTCGGGCTTCACATGCGGGCCGATGTAGGCGATCATCTGGGTGAAGGGCACGCCGGCCTTCTCATAATCCTCGTACTCTTTCCTATTCCGGACAAATGCCGAGAATGTGTGGTTTTTGTTTTGGGACAAATAATAAGTCATTTCAGCTGCGCTGTGCACGGTGAGCATGACGAAGGCGTCGGCCTTGTGTTTTTTGATCAATGCGGCGGTCATTGCCAGCGGTACATCCTTATGGTCGAGGTTGAGGACGGTTTTGCCGCGGGCCCATTCGATTACCTCGGAGAGCGTTGGGATAGGGAAGTTGGTGATATTGCCCTCGGCATCTTTCAACCGGAACTTTTTGAGTTCTTCATAGGTGTAATCCGACAGTTTGCCCTTGCCGGTCGTCGTGCGGTCGAGCGTGGCGTCGTGCATGAGTACCATCACGCTATCCTTCGTCAGCCGGGGATCGATCTCGAAGAATGCCGGGGTGTGTTTCAATGTATTTTCAAAAGTGGCAATGGAGTTTTCAGGAAAACCCTTCACCATCCCGCCGCGGTGCCCGGTGATGAGTATCGGGTCGTTGCCGGTGTATTGAAAATAGGCATGCAGGTCTTTCGCAGTCTTGATTTTCAAGACATTGAGCTTCTCCTGCGCAAAGCCCGTCATCTGACTGCCAATGGTGAGTAATGCAGTAATTACAAGCGGGTTAAGGAAGTTCTTTTTCATAATCATATCAAAAATTAAGAGCGGCAGTTGAGTTTTAACAAACTGAATTCACCCTGTGCATCCAGGCTGAATAATGTTACCGAAGAGTTCTCCTGGACGAGCTGCCGGTAGTTTTTGAGCGGCATACCCAACTTCCAGGCCATATAAAACCGGTTTACCGCATTGTGTGCCACCACGAGCACGGTACCATCGGGATGCTTTTGGGTAATAGCATTGAAAAATTCATCCACGCGCGTTACGATCTCGACGGCCGTCTCACCCGTACCGCCCGCCCGTACGTAGTCGGGTTCGTGCGCCCAGGCGTCCCAGAGCGCGGGGTTTTCGGCGATGAACTGCGCCCGCGTTTTGCCTTCCCATTCCCCGAACGACGCTTCGGTCAGTCGTTGGTCGACGACAATGGCCGGATTGTTGCCCGACGCAATGCTGGCCGTACGGTGCGCGCGTTGGAGCGGCGAGGTATAAACCGCGTCGAAATGTATGCCTTTCAGCAAGGTTGCGGCCTGGTGCGCCTGTTCGAGGCCTTTTTCGGTGAGTCCGATATCTGTGGCGCCGCAGTAGCGGTTACCGTCGGCATTCCAGAATGTTTCTCCGTGACGGAGCAAATACACATGAAGCATGGTCAGTGGGTTATGGGCACGGGGCCGGCTATGAAACCTTTTTCGGTTAAAGTTTGGATATAATTCCGGTATTGTTGCTCGTATGCTTCCGCTAATGCGGGCTCAGGGCGGATTGTCTTTTCAATGCGTGTCATCGCCCGCGCCGCCTCTGTGAGCGTCGCAAAATAGGAGCCGGCAGCTGCTACGATGGCCGCACCTGCGGCGCCGGTTACATTGCCGCATTTGTGCACAGGGCGGTTGAGGACGTTGGCACGGATGGCAAGCCACACATCGCTATTGCTCCCGCCTCCGGCCGTATACACCGCATTGACGCGCTCGCCCGAAAGGCTTTCAATCATTTCATAAGCATAGCGCTCTACGAACGCGACGCCTTCCATATTCGCGGCAAATGTAGTCGCACGGTCGGCATTTTCGGGTGCAAAACCCCGCGCTTGCGGTGCTATGAACGGGAAACGCTCGCCTTGCTGTAATAGCGGGTAGGCGATCAGGCCGGTTGGGATCAGTTCTTCGGCGGCGGTGGTCAATGCGGGGAGGTCGTCAGCGAAGTTGGCGGAGACCCAGTCGGCACCGATATTGCCTGCGCCGCCGGGCATCCAGTAACCTTCGGGATGGCGATGGCTGTAAAGCCGGCCTTCCGGGTCGCGTACTTCCTGGATGGTCACGCCTTTCACGACGAGCGTCGTGCCGATGGTGGTATTCCAATCGCCGGGCTGTACGGCACCGGAGGCTACTTGCGATGCACAGCCGTCGGTCATGCCTGCTATGATTTGAATTTGGCTCAAACCGAGGCTGTTGCTTAATTCAGGAAGCAGGCGGCCAATTTGCGTGCCGGAGGGGACCACTTCTTGCAGCCATTCCCGGCGCAGCGGCAAATGTTCCGTAAGCCAGGCGGGCCATTCGCCGGTACCAACGTCGAACCCCGATTTTAATGCATTGGTATAATCCGTGAATGAATAATCGCCGGAGAGCTTTCCGATGATAAAATCGGTAGCATGGATCCAGGTTTTAATGCGCGTCGCTTTTTCCGGAAAATGGTTGACAAACCACACCATTTTGGAAATCCCGCTGGATGCATTGAAGCCGGTATAGCCATCGGGATGAAAGCGTTCGGCGGTTTCCCGGCAAAGCTTGCCTTCGGCGGCCGGACGGGTGTCGGAATACATCAATGCATCGTGCAGTGGCACATTGTGGTCATCAAGCGGAATGACGGTGCCCGAAGTAGAAGTAACGGATACTGCCTTAACAGCTTTTATATCAATAATTTTTCCGACAGAAGCCAGCAGGTCTTGTAAACACTCCAATGCCGATTCCCACCACACCGCCGGCGATTGCTCCTCGCGCGAATGCGGTGTGAGCGGGAACACTTTTTCGGCGCTGCCGACGGTGTTTCCCGACTCGTCGAGCAGCACCGTGCGCACGCCCTGCGTTCCGACATCGATTCCTAAAAAAAATGAATGCATCCGTTAGTTCAATATTTTAAATGCCTCTCTGCTTCTCTTCCATTCCTTATACCATTCTCCATAAGCTCCGTCGCCATCCGGTTCGGTGACTTCCAGCGTTTCAGGAGAATGGTTCGGGATACCCAACGCATTATTACAGATCACCACCCCGCCCGAGACGGAAGCCTGGCGATAATTGCTGCGTATCATCACTTTTTTACCCAACAAATTGGCAATAAACTGCCGCAGCAACGGACTTTGCACGCCCCCGCCGCACATCCACACATAATCGTGGTCGTGGCGGGTTACTTCGCATAGCACCCGATAATTCTCCGAAATACTGCACGCAATGTCCCAAAGCGTTGCCCATACGAAATGTGCCCGGCTGAGCTGGTGCGATACGGGCGTGTTGAAAATAAACCCGCCGCGGATGAGTGGCGTCTTTTCATTGGCTAGTAGAGAGCCGAGCGCGCCCACACAATGCGTATCGCGGATGGCCGCTACCTCGGTTTCGATCAGTTCGTAAGGCTCATTGGGGTAGAAAATTTCTTTCAAACGCTGGTAATTCAGACCGGTGACGCCCGCATTGGCTTCCAGCAGAAAGCTGGCATGGTCGGTATACCGGTTGGTCCAGGTGCGCTCCTGAGCGTCGGTTACGTAATGGTCGGCTATTTTGATAATAGGGGTTGTCGTGCCGGAAACGATCACGATGTCGTCCACGGACGGCTCCATGCTCATGATCGCCAGCTGTGTATCCGACCCGCCCACCACCACATCGGCCGTTTCCGAAATGCTGAGTTCCGCCGCCACTCCCGGGAGCACTTTGCCGAGAATGGAGCCAGAATGCACCAATGGCGGCAGAAGCGATGCTTCCAGCTGGTATTGATCGCGGAGTTTTTGCGACCATTCGCCCTGGGCAACATCATAAAGCAGCGTTTCGGATGCCTGCGAATGCTCATAACCCTGCACGCCGCTGAACATGAACTGTGCCCAGTCGCTGATGCTCACAAAAGTTGCTACCTGCTGCCAAAGCGTTGGTCGGCGGTTGCGGAGGCCTACGAGTTTCAATGCGGAGAAAAGCGAGGTGGGATAGCGGCCGGTGAGCATGTAAATCTCGTGTTTGTCGGAAGTAATATCTTCCCATTCGCGGCCCCGGTGGTCGATGTTGGGCATGCCTATCAGTGAACGGCCGGTTTTATCGAGCGCTACAATGCCCTCGCGCTGGCTGGTGGCAGTTATGGCGGTGATAGTCACCGGCCCGGCTTGTGCCAATGCAGTTTTAGCCAGGGTTTTTATTTGCTCCCAAAGCGCGCCGGGATCGAAAAAGATGGGTTCGGGATATTGTTCATCCTTTTGGTAGCGCATATTGTCGCTCGCTACGCCGCGGATCGCGCCGGTGGTGTCGGCGATGGCGACGCGCACGTTGCCGGTACCGATGTCGGCCACGAGGTATGCCTGTTTCAATGTCATTGGGTTAGGATTAATGGGTTCTCACAGACAAAACTTCACGGTTCACCAACTGGCGGATGTTCCGGTTGCCTTCCACGTAAAAGCCACGCAAGGCCTTATTCATAATGTCGGCGTGGTGATCTTCCACCTCGAAAGTTGCCCCGGCGATATGTGGTGTGGCGAGTACATGCTTGTGGTGGATCAGCCGGTAATCGAGTTCGTCGGGGGGCTCGTGGTCGAAAACATCAAGGATAGCACCGCGGATCGCATTATTTTCTATGGCCGAAAGCAATGCCTCCCGTTTCACAACCACCGCCCGCGCCGTGTTGACGAAAATAGCCTCCTTTTTCATTAACCCTATTAATTCCTCGCCGATCATGCCCTCGGTTTCCTTATTCACAGGCAAATGGATCGATACCACGTCGCTGAGGCGAAAAACATCTTCGAGGCTCACCTTTTTATAATCAGGATCATCGGAAGTATAAAAAGGATCGTAATAGAGGATGTCGGCAGGGAAATGCCTGACAAGGTTGGCAATAGTTTGTCCCACAGCGCCAAAACCGACCATTCCGATCGTTTTTCCAGCGATTTCATTTCCCTTAAACTGCAAATAGGAAGTATGCGCCCCGGCCTCCCAATGCTCGCCTTCGAGCCAGGCAATGCCTTCGAGCGTGTTGCGCATGAAGCTGATGAGGTTGGAAATAAACATTTCCGCCACCGCCTGTGCATTACGTGCAGGGGTGTTGAAAACCGGAATTCCTTTGGCCGTGGCAGTCGCTACGGCCACGTTGGAGGGCGTTCCGCGGCATACGCCGATGAACTGTAAACCCGGGAACGCCTCGATGACGCCCGAAGTCACGTGATCGTGCTCGGTAATGAGGGCGTCGGCGCCGGTTTCGGTCAACAATGCAATGAGCTCGCCCTCGTTATAGGCGCGCTCCTGTAATTTCCATGGCTTATAGATGATCTCTCCGAATTGCTCTTTTAATGCTTGCTGCGCCTTTTCGTGGTAGGGGGCGGTGATGAGGACTTTCATATCTGGTGTCGAGTTTCAAATGGTATTATTAATGGTAGTTTGTTGTGCCGTAACGTTTTCTGTTTTGGTAAGTGTAATAAACCGGGTTAGGATGGCGCTGATAAAGTAAAGGATCGCGAGCGTCCATGCTACGCCTTCGCTGCCTATTGAGCCGATAAAAAGCCCTACAATGGCCGGGCCGATGAATACCGGCAAGCCTGCGCCGAGGTTCAGGATGGCCATGGCGGCGCCTTTTTCTTCTTTTACCAGCGACGGTACCAATGCCGAAAGCGGCACGTAACCTGCGAGCAGCCCGCCCCAGAGGATGCCGGGGATGAGGATCAGCCAGAAGTTTCCGTCGAACATGACTGGTGAGTAGTAAAAAAGCAATGTGCTCACACCGCAGCCGAAACCGCCAAACCACATAATGGTGTTCTGCCAGCCCAGCCGGTCGCCTACGAAGCCGAAAATGAGGTTGAAAATGATGTTACTGGTAAAAATGGTGCCCCATATCCACAGCCATTCCTGCGTGGACAGCCCGTGCGCGGCCATGTACGTGGGCATGAACACCGGGAAAGCAAATTGCGCCGTGGTGTTGATAATGCGGACGATGCCGCCGATGAGCACTTTGGGTTCTTCACGGATAATGGTGAACCCTTTCAGTAGCTCCTTAGCCTTGCCGGCCGCCTCACCGGTGGAGTGGAATTGATCTTTATTCAAAACCAATGCAAAAAATGCTCCGACGGAAACCCAGAAGATCGAACTCCAAAGCGTGTTCTGGTAACCGATACGGTCAATGGCCCAGCTCGAATAGTAGGCGCCGAATACATTGAGGCCGCCGGTAAACACAAACCAGAACCAGCCCACCGCACGCCCGAGCGCATTCTCAGGCGTGCGGTAGGTGATCCACACGAGAAACGAATACGCAAAAAGCGGATACCCGAACCCCCTGATCGCATAGGTGAGCAGCATGACGGGGAAATTCAGCGATTCCATTCCCAATCCCACAAAACCCACCGTGCCGATGACGTACAGCAAAATGCCCATCAGCATAGCCTTGCGGGGGCCATACCCTTCGGCCAGCACGCCGGAGAACCACGACGAAATGGCGATGGTAATGCCGTATACAGTGAATAATGATGCGGATTGCTGGATGGTCATGCCGCGGTCGAGGAGGTAGGGGCTGAGCCAGCCCTGCTCTACGCCATCGCCCATCATGAAGATCAGGATGCCCAGATACCCCCAGGCGAGGTGCCTGGGCAATCCGATGCGGTCAAAGGTGTTCGTTGGTGTCATAAAAGGTTTGGTTTAGGAATATTAAAGGTCAGTTGAACGAATATCTCACGCCCAGCTGGATCCGCCATGGTGTTCCGCCGATGGGGCGCGCCGCTATGTTCTGTACCGAGTAGTTGTATTGTTGCTTTGCCTGGTCGAACCCGTTAATGTTAAGCAGGTTGGTATTGCCGCGGTTATAGTTGCGGCCCCATTCCTTGTTCAGGATGTTCAAAAAGTTGAATGCGTCGGCGGAGAATTCGAGGTTATGGCCTTTGGCAATGCTGAATGCCTTCGTCAGGCGCAGGTCGACGGTGGTGTAGAACGGGTTAGAGCCGCCATTCCGCTTCGCAACCTGTCCGATGTTTGAATTAATATAATCCTTCACACTCTGATCGGTCTCCGGGTTGCTCAGCAGGTCGTTGATACCCTTGCGGATGTTTTCGGGCGTGCCGGGGTTATTAGGGTCAAAAACGTAGGCCAGGTCGTTGGTTAATACAAAATCACCATTTAAACTCGTATTACCGCCCACCAGGAAGCTGTAACGGCTGCCACCGATGCCGATGAGCGTCGCGCCGAGCTGGAACCCTTTCCAGGAGGGTGCTGCCCCATTGATGACGAGTTTGTTGCGGAACTGCTGGTCGGAATAGCCGTAATTCAGGCTGCGCGGATCGTCTTTAACGGGCAGGAAGGTAGAGGTGTTCGCTACACAGCAGTTGTAGGAAGAGTTGTCCTTCGCCGAATTGATCGTATAGCTCGCATTGACATACCCATCATTTCCAATGCGAATGCTTGCGTCCGCGACGAAAGTCAGCTGGTTGGACTCGCCGGTTGAGATCAGTTCCAGCACGCGGCCCACGTCCTCAGTCTTGCGCGATTGCAGCCAGTCGGTAACGCCCTTGGCCGAAATCGTCGACGCCGGCACGAATACGCCGCGGTTATCCTCATTGGCCAGCCTGAATGCCGGGTTATCGGCCAGGTTGCGATCGACATACACATAGTTGTTGACCGTACGGCCCACGATCGCATTCAAGCCCACGCGGATACGGTCGCCGAAGAAGTGGTTGTAGTTGATATTGGCCTTGTAGGTGGTGGGGACCTGGAAATCCTTGTTCACTGCATTGATGGTTGAAATATAATTTACCCCATCAGGGATGCCCGGAATTGTAGAAGGGTCATTACGGTATGCATTAAAATCAGGCTTCGGAACGGACGCGCCGGTGACGTCTATCGCGCCTACCATGGTGCCGCTGTTCTGGATATTATTCACCTGCGCATAGTAATGCGGCTGCGAGGAGAACATTCCGCCACCGATTTTAAGAATATCCTTCTTGCGCCCTCCCATATCCCAGGTCACCTGGAAACGCGGCTGAATGTTGTTCCAATCCTGCGGTTTAATGTCGGTACGAACGCCCAATGTCCTGTCGACGGTCGCATTGTACTCCCCGTTGGTCAGGAAGGCGGTTGCGTCGTAGCGCACGCCGAGCACGAGGTTCAGGTTGCGGTGCGGGTTGTATTCGGCTTGTGCAAATGCAGAAATGTCGAGCACGGTCTGTTCCACGATCGGCGCGCCTTTCAGCGGCACTTCGCGGGCGTAGCGGTAGGGGCGCAATGCGGCGAGGTCATTGAGGCTATTAAAGAAGAAACGGCCGTTCTGCTCGCTGGAAAGGTACGTTTCCATGTAGGTAAGCATGTTATCGGTACCAAAAGTGAAATTAACCTTGTCGGTATTCCAATAGGCGGTATTGCTCAAATGCACCTGTTTCATACGGTTGGATTCGGGGCTGAAACGCTGCCCGCCGAACTGTACCGACTTCGTTTGCGTCGCATTCGGGTTAGCGTCCGTCGGGAAAGGCGATGTTACATTCACGATCGCCCGCGGGATGTTCGAAAACGGCAGGTAACTCTGCGGCGTCTTCGGTTTGTAGGAGTACATATATTGTACTTTGAACTCGTTTGTCAGCCTGGGATTGAGTGACGAGCGCAATGCGGCCATCGCGGTGGTCGAAACGTCCTTGAAATCGTTGTAGGATTCCAGCAGGTTGATATTCGAGTTATCGCCTTCATTGAATGGCGAAACATAACGCGTGGTGTTGCTGCGGAGCGTCAGCTTGTGTTTCTGGTTGATCTGCCAGTCGAGGCGTACAAATGCCGTGTTGGTGGTCGTCTTACGTGGAAACTGGCCGTATTGCTGTCCTTTTAACCCGTACAATTCCGAGGCAATCCGGATCAGCTTGTCAAGCGTATCTTTCCGGATGCCATAACGCTGCTCGTCGTCGGCGCTTTTGATATCGGCGATCACCAGCGGCTGGCTGGCATCCTGGCGGTCGTAGGCGATGAAGAAATGCAGTTTGTCTTTGATCAAAGGCCCGCCCAGGCTGAATCCCGACTGATAATTACTGAAATCCTGCTCGCGTTTCACCCCGCGGATATCGTAGCCGCTGGATAATGTATTGTTTCTGAAATACAGGAATGCCGAACCTTCCAGCTTATTGGTACCGCTTTTGGTGACCGCGCTGATCGCCCCGCCCGACTGCCGGCCCTGGGTTACGTCATAGTCATTGGTAATCACCTTATATTCTCGGATCGCTTCGAGGGAAATGGCGTAGGGTCCTTCCGCAACGGTACCGTTGGTCCATTGGTTCTTGGCGTTCATCCCGTCGATCGTCACGTTTGCGCCGGTTGCGCGCTGGCCTCCGAAGCTGAAATTATCGCCGCCCTGCAAGGGTGAAAGATTGTTGAGGCGGGTGAAATTGCGCCCTTCATTGGGCAGGCTCTTGATCTGCGCGGCTGTAATGGACGTGGAAGCACCCGCTTGCTGCACTTCCTTGGTAAAACCTTTTTCGGAAATAACGACCTCTTTCAAAGCGGTTTCCGATGCGGAAAGTACAATGTCGACATTTAGTTTATCACCATAGTTGAGCGAATAACCGGTCTGTTTCACGGTTTGAAGCCCCACAAACGACGCGCTAATCGAATAGGGTTTACCCAACGGCAGCTGGTGCAGGGCATATTCGCCTTTTGAATTGGTGATGGTATGCGTTTCAAAACCGGTGGCGTCGTTGCGGATCGTGATGGTGGCGCCGGGCAGCAATTCATTGTTCGTGGCGTCTTTGATCGTGCCCGTAATGGAGGCGTCGGTGGCCTGTGCATGCGCACGCTGCACACCCGGGAGCAGGGCCAGCAGCAGCGCAAAGGCTGTGAGATAAGCGTAGAAGGATTTCATAGGGGGATTGAGTAGATCTAAATTTTACAGTTTCATAATGATGTGTTAAAATTTATTTCACTTTCCGAACGGTATCCGGCGCCTTGGATGCCTCTCGGGGCTTAGTTTGGTATAATTGTCATAAAAAGCATGATATATTAAAGTCAAACTGCTACGCAAACAAAGTGAAATTAAATTATTTAAACAAAATTAAAGTTTATTAAAGTAAATGAAACTTGTTTCCCTTAATGGTAATAATATGATAATATCCAGCCGATGGTAGTAATCGGGGTGCATTTAGTCCTTTGTATTGTATTATTTGTATTGAAAAAATAAATCGGGCAGTATCGTGGCGTGGAGATGTGCTGAGCGGTTTCCGCGTTATGGAAACTATGGTTATACTTGCTTTCAAAGTGTATAGAAATGACAATTACAGAAAGGCATCAATTCATTTTGCAGGAGCTGAAAAGGGCGGGTACAGTTAGTATTATGCAGCTTTCCGAGCAAATGCAGGTCTCGGGCGTGACGATCCGGAAGGATCTGAAACTCCTTGAAGACAAGAACTTGCTGTTCAGGACACATGGCGGAGGTTCGCTGAACAACCCCTATGCCGTCGAGCGGCCTATTAATGAGAAGGAATTTATTAAATCCGACGAGAAGCAAAGCATCGCCCGGGAGGCATTGACGCTGATCAGGCAAACTGATTCGATTATGATCGGCTCGGGAACGACGGTGTTCGAACTGGCGCGCTGCCTGCACCCTGCGAAACAGATCACAGTAATCACGCCGGCGGTGAAGGTGACGCTGGAACTCAGCAACCGGCCCAATGTGGAGGTGCTGCAACTAGGCGGGCTGATCCGCCAGAACTCGTCGTCGGTAGCAGGTTCTTATGCGGAATACATTCTTGAACATATTTCCTGCGGCGTACTTTTTATCGGCGTCGACGGGATTGACTTTGATTTTGGACTCTCTATCAGCAATTTAACCGAAGCCGGGCTGAACCAGAAGATGATCAGCACCGCGCAAATTGTGGTAGTGCTTGCGGACCATACAAAGTTCGGCAAGCGGGGGATCGGTAAAATTTGCGACCTCGACCAGGTGCAGTACATCGTGACCGATGCCGGCGTTTCGGACGAGGCCGTCAAGTCCCTGGAAGACCGCGGCGTGAAGGTGCTCGTGGCAGGGAAGTAAGGGTTCAGGATAGTCTTTTATTACTTTTTAATCCATTTTATCAGCCAGCTCGAAGCTCAATTTCAGTTGCTTGCGAGTTGAAGCAGTGAGCTCGCGTTTGGCCAATGCGTGGCATTCGTAGGTCGCGTCGGCGAACATCATTTGCTGCGGCGGCGTCTTTTGGGTGGCAGCCGAAGGGCCGCGCAATGCACCCACGAGCCCCATTTCGCGCGCTACGTACACATAACGCACGGCGTCGATCACCACGCCCGCCGAATTGGGCGAATCCTGTACGGAAAGCTGGGCGTCGAGCGTAACCGGTGAGCCCATAAAGCCTTCCAGTTCCAGCCGGAAATTGGCCACCTTGTTATCACCATAAAACGCAATGTATTCCGATGGTCCGGCGTGCAGGAAGCTATCTGCAGTGGAAATGCCGCGGATTTCGTTTTGCGCGCGGATCACATTCTCTTTCGAGATTTTCTTCGATTTCAACCGGTTTTTGTCCTCCATATTCAGGAAGTCGGTATTACCGCCCACGTTGCGCTGGATATGTGCCTTCACGTGGTGACCGCGCTCGAAGGCCAGTTCCTGCAACATTTGAGACAGTATGCTTGCTCCAAATTGGCTGCGCATATCGTCGCCGATGATCGGGATGCCGGCGTCGATAAATTTCTGCTCCCATTCCGGATCGGACGCGATGAATACCGGAATGCAGTTTACGAGCGAGATGCCCAGTTCGAGGCAGATCTCCGCGTAAAACTCGGTCGCCTGCTGTGAACCCACTGGCAGGTAATTAATAAGTACTTCTGCCTTGTGCTCTTGCAGGCGGGCGATGATCTCCTGACGGATTTTGGCCGTCAATGCTGCATTGTAACTTTCACCACTGGTGAGCAGGTCGGTTTCTTTCAATTCGGTTTTCACCACGAACCGGTTATCGGCAGGGTAGGCGAGCATTTGTGGAGAAACGCCGTCGAGCACGGGCGAGCGGTAGACGGGGGCTTCCGTCGCAATGTCGGTGTAGAGCTCAATAGCGCAGTTCGGTTTTGTGAAAATAGCTTCTTTGAGCGGCAGGCCGATTTTGCGCTCGTCTACCTCGAAGCCGCATACGAATTCGATGTTTGCCGCACGGTAACCGCCGATGTTGTCGGCCATTAAACCGGAGGTTTTTTCTGAATGGCGTGTATAGTACTCAACGCCCTGCACGAGTGAGCTGGCGCAGTTTCCAACGCCCACAATCGCTACTTTAATCCTCTTATCGATATTTGACATTTCCAATAATCCGAGTTTATGATGAAATTTGTTTTTAAAATATTTTAATTAATATAAAACGGCTAAATTGAGCCAAAATAAATCATTTAAATTTGATAATGCAACTGTAAATGCGAGTTTGTGCAAACGTTTGCATAAATAACTTTCATTTGATTTTGGATAGATTTAAATGCCACGAAGGCACGAACTGACACGAATGTTCTTCGTGCTGGTTCGTGCCTTCGTGGCAACGGAAAAAGCTATAAAACTCTTTACAGATACTTCTGCATATAAGTGACAAACAGCTTCCAATCTTCGGGCAACACGGTATGCCCGCCTTCGTGCATATAGTATCCGAGATGGTTCATCAGCAAAGAGGTGTCCCCGGCGGCGGGCATTACTGCCGAAGTGGAAGGTGCCGTCTCTCCAAAAAGCCGGTAAACAGGCGCAGCGGCAACCGCCGAGAGGAACTCGCCCTTCGGATCGGACCAGAAATCCGTGCTACCGGTTTGCAAGAGGAGCGGCCGTGGGGCCATGAGTGTCACGAGCATATGCGCGTCGATCGGCATGTCATTTACCTTATCCGCCCAGCCGTGGTAATTGGGGGCAAACTGGTATAAATACCGTGAAGGGTCCGAAATGTGCCGGATCGTCTCGCCGTAGTTGCGCCGGGCCAATGCGGCCCCGCCTTCGCCGGAAATGCTGGCGATCACCATTTTGAACCTTGGATCATGAATGCCCGCCCAAAGCACCGTTTTCCCAAGTCGGGAAGCGCCTTGCAATGCTACGCGCTTGCTATCGATTTGTCCGTCGGTCTCGAAATAGTCCATTGCGCGGCTAAGTCCCCAACCCCAGGCCGCGATGGCGCCCCATTCGTTGGCGGCGGGTTCGGATTGACCCGGTTTGAGGTAAATTTTGCGGATGCCGTATTTCAGGCCGTCTTTGAAATCGGGCTCGATATCTCCGTAATAGACCGTGGCAAAGCCGATACCAGCGTCGAGGAACTGTTCCACATTCAGTTTTCCAAAGGGTGTCGGCTTGTCGGCTTTTACTTTTTTACCCTCCTTATTCCAGATCTCACCTACGCGCAGGCCGGGATCGTCGATGATCTGATTATAGGCCGCGAATGAAATGTTCATCAGCAGCGGCACCGGCTTATTGGCCTTCGCCGGTAGGTAAATCAGCAGGTTCATCTTATGGTCCGATGTATCTTTCGTGAAATACACCGTCACCTGTTTCCGGATCGCTTTGCCATTAAAAGCCGGCGTCCCATTGTCGAATGCATGGAATGTAAGGTCTTTCGGCTTACCCGGCATTTTACCGAACTGGTTTTCTTCTGCAAGCCGCAGCAGCTCCGGCCGACGTTTTTCGGTCCATTGCCTGGCCGTGGTGACAGGCTTGCCGTCTGCGGTTTTCAAAAGTTCCGGCAATGTGTAGTTCCCGACGGAATCTTCCGAGTAATTGACGGGGAAGCCTGCGACCATGGTGGGGCGGTTAGCGGCTTGTTGCTGGGCGAATGCACCCATCGGAGCGATGAGGAGCAAGGCCATTAAGCGTTTTATGGTCATGGGATTAGGAGCTGTAAGTGTTAAAGCGTCCTAATAAGTCGTTCGGCGGCGTTGGTTACTGACTTTGTTTCTAGAGAGTTGCAAGTTATTTCCACCCTCTCACAAATGTCCAGACCAGCGAGACGATGAATGTAACAACGGCAACGGCAACGCCGACTCCACTGATCAAGAATATCTCGTCATTCCATGATCCATCGCCAATCTCCTCCGCATACGCCCAGACTCCCGTGAAGAAGAATAAAAAGATAAGGAAAAATGAAGTCACCATTATCACGACATCATAATGCTTTTTCATGGAATTGGTTGGTTGGTGGAAGAGGCTAGGTGGTCAAATATATAAAAAGCAAGGCATAGGTGCCTGGCTTTATGACCGCGACGGGAATGTGTACTAGGCTAATGCGAAAGCAGTTGAGTTGAATGGATGATGAGAGTATCAAATCGGTATCAGAAGAATAAGAGCTGATGGCTTCTGTTGATCCGTATGGAGGATATGCCTCCTAAGGTCTTACTTCCGGCCCACCAGAAGATTTGGGGTTCGAATCTCTACGTGACCACTTAGTTCAATACCAAAAAGCATCAAAAGGCCTGTAAATCAATAATTTACGGGCCTTTTTCTTTGTCAAAAACCACCAAAAAATCCAGGTTTTCACAGTGTTTTGGTGAGTATTTGGTGAGCAGGTAAAATTGGTTAAAAAAGTGCTCACCAGAATGCTTGTAAGTTGTTGTTTCATACCTGTTTACGGCGTAAATATCTTGATTTTGGGGCGGTTGCAATCGTAGTTTTATCCACCATTAAAACAGATTGCTATGTTGACAAACAGGTTTTCCATGCTCTTTTATCTCAAAAAAAGAAGCAATTACGTATCCGGCCCGCTGCCCATCTACATGCGGGTTTCGATTGGAAGTGAAAGATTTGAGCTGGCTACAAAGCGGGAATGCGAGCCGGAGAAGTGGAATGCTGCTTCCGGGAGGAAAAGTGGTACACGCGAAGATACAAGGCTGCTAAACGCCTATCTCGACACATTTCAGGCCAAGGTTTATGATGCACACCGCCAGTTGATGGCGAAGGGTGGGCAAATTACCATTGAGGTGCTCAAAGCGTTAGTGACGGGCGCTGCTGAAAAAAAGATCATGTTTCTGGAACAGTTCGCGAAGCACAATGCCCGGCTTATTGAGTTAAAAGGCACAGACTACGCACATGGTACCATTTTGCGGTACAATACCTCCTGCCAGCACGCCAAAGATTTCATCAAATGGAAATTCAAGTGTGAGGACATCGATATTCAGAAGCTGAATTACGAGTTCATCACCGACTTTGAGTACATCTGGCCAGACGCGCGAAGCAAGCGGCGGTAAATTTGTCATCTTCGGGACTTTCTTAAATTACTTTTAACAACCGACTCTATCGAACATGGCTGACAATTTTACTGACAATGATGACTGGAAAGATGATTATCTCCCACAGTTACAAAAATCACTTATTTATAAAACTTTAAGTACTCGTTGCCAAGAAAATGATCCCGAGGTAATCAGCACGATCCACAAAGCCGTCCATTTTGCCTGTAACCGCTCAAAGACTGTGATAATGAATATGAAGGAATATACCCTTCATGATTCAACTCACCTTTTTCGAGTATTGCACATAATGGAGAGGCTATTGGGGCAAGTCAACATTGAAAAGATGTATTCACCAGAGTTGATGCTGTTAATTTTATGCGCCTTTTTCCACGATATAGGGATGGCACCCAAGGAGTCGGATGTGCAGGAGTGGAAGGCACTGTGGGATTCACCAAAGCCCAGTGGTGATGCTGATGCTAACGGAAGTTCAGTCTTTAGGG
>CBIHPQ010000073.1:0-19728 GCA_966211825.1 uncultured Dyadobacter sp.
CCCTAACCGATTGATAAACAATTTGCTACATCAGGGATTTTTTTTACAGATTTTTGAAGTATTCGATCACATGCATTTTCAAAAGCGCTTCCTGCTTCAAAACGTCGCCCGGAGGCAGTGCGCGTTCCAGCTTGTAATGAGGCCAGCCTTCCTTGTCGGTGTATTCAAGACTATAATAGGAAGACAGACTTAGCGCCTTACATATGCCTATATGCATAAGGTCCTGCTTCTGTTCTTTGGTAAAGCGCTTGGCGCCCTGCCCCAGCTCCTGGACACCTATCAGGAAAAGGACCCCATTCAAATCGGCGGGGCGCTTGCCCACCAATTCTTCAACCTGGCCGAGCAGGTGCTCCCATTGTGCTTCCAGTGGTTGGTCTTCTATATTCATTGAACTCATTGCTGCGATCGGATGTGGGCATTGCCCTTATTAATGTGGTGAAACTTGAAATTGTTGCTAGTTAACCAACAATGCATTCCTTATGTTCTGATAAAGGAATAATATTTATGGACTGATACTTCGCCCGGACGAACAGAGATTGCGGAATGCTTTTGCCGGTTTTTCCTAACTTTGGCTTTTGCTATATATAATAAGTAATTGGAAAAGCATACAACTTTGAACCACAACGATTATCTATCGACCTTGAATGAGCCCCAACGGGAGGCTGTGCTGCACGGGAATGGCCCTTTGATGATCATTGCGGGCGCGGGTTCAGGGAAAACAAGGGTACTGACCTATCGCATTGCGAGACTGATCGAGACGGGCGTTGATCCATTCCGCATTTTGTCCCTGACCTTTACCAATAAAGCGTCTGGCGAAATGCGCAGCCGGATCGAAGGGGCGGTGGGCACCGAGGCGCGAAACATATGGATGGGAACCTTCCACTCCGTCTTTGCCAAGATCCTCCGCATCGAAGCCCGGTACCTGGGCTATACCAGCGATTTCTCTATCTATGATACCGACGATTCGAAGTCATTATTAAGGAGTATCATAAAGGAATACAACCTCGACGATAAGGTTTACAAGGCTAATGTGGTCTTTAACCGGATCTCCGGTGCAAAGAACCGCCTCATTTCCGCAGACGACTACCTTAATAATGCGGTAATCCAGGCTGATGACGACGCGGCGAAAATGAAGGAGATCGGCAGGCTATACAAAACGTATGTTACGCGCTGCTTCCAGGCCAATGCGATGGATTTCGATGACCTCCTTTTTAACACCAATATCCTCTTCCGCGATTTTCCCGACGTACTATATAAGTACCAGCACAAGTTCCAGCATGTGATGGTGGATGAGTTTCAGGATACCAACGTTTCCCAATACCTCATTACCAGGAAGTTGTCGGCTGTGCACCGGAATATCGTCGTGGTGGGTGATGATGCACAGAGTATCTACGCATTCCGCGGCGCGAACATTGAAAATATCCTCAATTTCGAAAAGGACTTTCCGGATGTGCGGGTGATCAAGCTGGAACAGAACTACCGGTCAACGAGCAATATCGTGGAAGCGGCCAACTCGGTGATCGCGCGGAACAAGTCGCAGCTGGAAAAGAAGACGTTTACTTCCAATGAAGAAGGCTCGCTGATCGATGTCATCAAGGCTGGCTCCGATAATGAAGAAGGACGTTTGATCGCGACTGCGATCTTTGAAGAGAAAATGCAGAAATCGCTTCGGAACGAGAACTTTGCGATCCTATACCGGACCAATGCCCAGTCTCGCTCATTTGAAGAAGCCTTACGGAAGCTCGGGATCAAGTACCGCATTATAGGCGGTCAGTCTTTCTACCAAAGAAAAGAAATCAAGGATCTGCTTGCTTACCTGCGGTTTACGGTCAACCAACGCGATGAAGAAGCATTTAAACGCATCATTAACCTTCCGAAACGCGGGATCGGTGACACTACGGTGGCCAGAATCGCAGTGACAGCTGCTGAAAATAACGTCGCGATCTGGGATGTAGTTGCCAATATCGGGCAATATGCCACCGGCCGGACGATCGCCCCGATCGAGCAGTTCGGGACATTGATCAAAAGCTTCAAATTATTGGTGGAAGAAGGTAAGGACGCCTACGAGATTTCCGCCCACATTGCAAAAGCGTCGGGAATTCTGCGTGAATTGTATGAAGACAAGACGGTAGAAGGCCTTTCGCGCTACGAAAACGTGCAGGAATTGCTGAATGGTATTAAGGAGTTTGTAGATAGTGAAGAGACTGAGGACAAAACGCTCAGCGCATTCCTCCAATCGGTTTCCCTGCTCACCAATGCCGACGAGCCCGACGATAACAACGACAACGACCGGGTGACGATGATGACGATCCACTCCGCCAAAGGGCTGGAATTCAGGAATGTATTCATTGTAGGGCTGGAAGAAGACCTGTTCCCGAGCCAGATGATGCTCGAAAGCCGGCAGGACCTGGAAGAAGAAAGAAGGCTTTTCTATGTGGCGATTACGCGTGCGGAGAAGAAATTGTCATTTTCCTACGCCGAAAGCCGGTACCAATGGGGCCGGCTGAAAATGTGCGAGCCGAGCCGGTTCCTGCTGGAAGTCGATCAGCGGTTTTTGAATGTCAATAAAATGGTGCAAAATGCATTGGAACGTGACACAACGCCACCTGTAACGACATTTGCCCGCAACCTGGTACAGCGGAAAACGGAAGCCCGGCCGGTTGCAACAGCTGCTACAAGCCATGTGCCGTCAGCAGATTTCGTGCCGACCGATACATTTGACCTGGCAGAGGGCGATAAGGTGGAGCATTTGAAATTCGGTTTCGGGGTGGTGACCAAAATGGACGTCAACGGTACCGACAGAAAAGCGACCGTCAAATTTGACCTGGTGGGCGAAAAAACGTTGCTTCTAAGTTTCGCCAAGCTGCGCGTGCTGAAATAAAAGCGCGGAAAGTTGATGAAGTTATTATAATTCCAAGCTTTTTTGTAATAAATCTTACCCTAAACTTCACTGATTAAAACCATAAATTATGTTCATTGAAAAAGATATTCAACAAATAAAGGAAAGAGGAAGCGATTTAAGCGTCGTTGAAGAGCAAGTCCACTATTTTGAAAAAGGCTTTCCGTTTTTGCAATTGTCGAAGGCCGCTACCGTGGGCGACGGCATTATCAGGCTTACGGACGATGAGATCGCGCAGGTAATCAGTGAGTTCGATAAAAGTGCTGCCGATGGTGAAATTGCACTTTTGAAATTTGTTCCGGCTTCGGGCGCGGCTACGCGGATGTTCAAATCGCTTTTCGGGTTTTTGCAGGAAGATAAGAAAGACAAGTCGGTGGAAGAGTTCTTTGCAAAATTGAAAGATTTCGCATTCTATGAGGATCTCAAAACTTCACTGGCCGCTGATGGTTACGAGATCGAATCGGCCGACGAGAAAACGATTGCTTCCTATTTTCTGACAGCCAAAGGGTTAGGTTACGGAGAGCTGCCGAAAGGTCTTTTGAAATTCCATAATTATTCCGAACGCTCGCGCACACCGCTGGAAGAGCATTTGGTTGAAGGTGCGAAATATGCGAATGCAGGCAGCAATGTTCAGATCCATTTCACGGTATCGCCCGAGCATCGCGACAAGTTCGAAAAACTGGTGGTAGAGGTCATTCCAAGCTATCAAACGCAGTATGGCGTTCGTTACATTGTTTCTTTTTCGGAACAAAAAAGCGCCACGGATACCATCGCGGTAAATCTGGACAATACGCCTTTCCGTGAAAAAGACGATACATTATTGTTCCGCCCGGCAGGCCACGGTGCATTGCTCGAAAACCTCGCGCAGCTCGATGCGGACATTATTTTTATCAAAAACATTGATAACGTCGTTCCTGACCGCATTAAGGATGACACCATTACCTACAAAAAAGCGCTTGCCGGCATTGTTTTGAAATACCAGAAGAAAATCTTCTCTTATCTCGACAAACTCGCCGGACAAGTTGATTCCGCATTGCTTTCGGAACTCGACACTTTTTTCCGCAGCGAACTTTGCGTGATCCCGCCGGCAGATTTTGATACGTGGGACGATGAAAAGAAGAAAGCATATTTCGTCGGAAAGCTGGATCGCCCGTTACGCGCGTGCGGGATGGTGAAAAACCAGGGTGAGCCCGGCGGCGGGCCTTTCTGGGCAGAGAATGCCGACGGATCATCGTCTCTGCAAATCGTGGAATCGGCGCAGGTGGACGTTGATAATGCAGATCAGAACACCATTTTCAAGAATTCGACGCACTTCAATCCGGTCGATCTGGTATGCGCCGTGAAGAACAAAAAAGGGGAATTGTATGACCTTAAAAAATTCCGTGATCCGTTAACCGGCTTTATCACAGGCAAATCCAAGGATGGCAAGGAATTGAAAGCGCAGGAGCTTCCAGGCTTGTGGAATGGCTCTATGGCCGACTGGAACACGCTGTTCGCGGAAGTTCCGTTGATTACCTTCAACCCTGTAAAAACGGTCAATGACCTGCTTCGTGAGCAGCACCAATAATTGGCATTAGATATCAAATAAAAAATGGTCGGAATCACTTCCGACCATTTTTTATTTGAGTCTATGAGTTTAAAGTTTAAGATTTATATAGTTCAGCTCTCGACTCTAAACTCATAAACTTTGAACCGCAGCGGCGGCCGCTCCTGACATCAAGGTATCGGTAATACTTTGCTTTCCTTGAATGTCGACAGGATCACCATCGTTTGCGTGCTGGCCACCTCTTCAATTTCATTGATTTTTTCGAGCATCAGTTTCTGATATGTGCTGATGTCTTTGGAAATAACGCGCAAAAGAAAATCGCCCGTTCCGGTGATGTGATGACATTCGATCACTTCCGGTATTGCGTGAATTTTCTCAACAAATGACTCCGTAACAGCTTTCCGGTGTCCTACCAGCGAAATCTGAACAAAGGTGCTTACGCCCAATCCTACCTTCTCAGGTTCCAGCTGCGCGTGATAGCTTTTGATAATACCCGATTGTTCGAGTTTCTTCACACGTTCCAGCGTTGGAGCGGGTGAAAGCCCTATTTCTTTGGATAATTGAGCGTTGGTTATTTTCGCGTTCGTTTGTAAAATCTCCAGTACTTTGCGGTCTATCTGATCTAACTTAATAATGGCCGACATTTCTCTATGACTAAGGTTTATATGACGTGCCCATCTGGGGGACGCTGCAAAACTAATTAGTTTCCCGAAGATTCTTGTAATATTATACTGAAATTTTGTCTAAAAAAAGAATTATCGTAGGCAAAATATGATTTTAGTATTGAAATATTAGGCTGTATCAAATGTAACCTGTTGTACTGATCAAGGTTACACGGCATAAGTTTCTATTTTTTCGAGGAAATCCTGGTAGGTCCGGGTAATGCCTTCTTCCAGGTCGATCGTATGCTTCCAGCCCAGGGCATGAAGCTTGCTTACGTCCATCAGTTTTCGGGGTGTACCATCAGGTTTTTCCGTATTCCAGTGGATTTCGCCTTCATATCCTACCACTTTCTGGATCATTTCGGCCAGGTGTTTGATGGTCACGTCGGAGCCTACGCCGATGTTCAGGAAGCCGGCTTCGTTGTAATTTTGCATCAAAAAGTAGCAGGCGGCTGCCAGGTCGTCGGCGTGCAGGAATTCGCGCAGGGGCGATCCGGTTCCCCAGAGCTCAACATACGGTTTTCCTTCCTCTTTCGCCTCATGAAATTTGCGGATCATCGCCGGCAAAACGTGCGATTTGTTCAGATCATAATTATCATTCGGTCCATACAAGTTGGTAGGCATTACTGAAATGAAGTTGCTGCCATACTGCGAGCGGTAAGCCTCACACATCTTGATTCCGGCGATTTTGGCGATTGCATAAGGCTCATTGGTGGGTTCGAGCAGACCGGTCAGCAGAGAATCTTCCTGCAAAGGCTGTGGGGCCAGTTTGGGATAAATGCAGCTCGATCCGAGAAACATCAGCTTTTTGGCACTGGTGCGATAGGCGCTGTCGATGACGTTGTTTTGAATCAACAGGTTGTCGTTCAGGAACTCTGCGCGGTAAATATTGTTTGCCATTATGCCGCCGACTTTGGCAGCGGCAAGAAATATATACTCCGGACGTTCTGCTTCAAAAAATGCCCGCACGTCCGCCTGATTGCGAAGATCGAGCTCTGAGGATGTTCTGGTGATGATATTATCGAATCCTTCTTTTTCCAATTTTCTGAGAATAGCAGATCCAACCATTCCCCTGTGCCCGGCAATATAAATTTTAGCGCTTTTTTCCACGGTGTTTTTTTAAATTTGTATTGGAAATCAATATAGAAAAAACCAATTCGTTACAAAAGTAAAAATCTTGCCCTGAAGAAAAATCCTATATACATGCAAAGAGTAGCGCTGTTCTGTGGCTTTTTTACAATTTGTCTGGCGGTTTCCGTTTGTGCCCAGCAGGCTCCGAAGGATTCCACCAAGCCTTCCTGGCTACCCAAGGAACAGGTGAAAAAAGATACTGCCGCGCGTTCCAACGACCTGAAATCGTTTGTTTCGGGCCTGGATCCGGTAGTGGGTGCTTCGGCGCCGGGCGGTAAAGGTAAGTCCACCAACCTCTCCACGCTGTTCGGGGAAACGATCCCCGATCTGGGGCTTCGCGTGAAAGAATACAAGAGCCAGAAAAAAGATCGTAAGGCCAAAAAGGAAAAGGCCCGTCTTGCCAAAGTACAATATGAAGGCATTCCTATGCAAAGCATGTCGGTCAAATACGGTAGCGGCGATCGTGCGACGGTGGAGAATTTCCATGTTTTGAAAGAATATAAAGCCATTGATCAGTATGTGCGGGCTACCGAAACACGCTGGTATGATAAAAAGTCCCGAAAACTGAGCTCATCGGTTGTGAAGGAAAAAACACAGTCGCTGCCGCTGCATGGCTCCTACAAAAAGTACAGCGGCGAGAACCTGATTGAGGAAGGCTATTATTATATGGGAGTGAAGGACGGCCGTTGGGTGAAATACGATACCAAATATAATCTCATCGACAAGGCGGTCTGGAACCGCGGATTCCCTGCCGAATCGCGCATTACCTATTATGATTCGTCCCATACGCAGGTGAAAGAGGTTATACCGGTCGCATTTGGCGAGGTCGAAGGCGAATACCTGCAATTTTACAAAGAAGGCCAGCTGGCTGTTGGCGGGAAGTATGATTCCGGCAAGAAAATAGGCCGCTGGGTGGAATACTATCAGTTCCGTCGCCAGCGGAAAAAAGAAATACAGTACCCCAAAACTGCCTGGGAAGAGGATTTTGAGCCGTTCATTCTTCGGGAGTGGGATGATAAGGGCAAGCTGCTTTACGATTACACCAAAGACCCCCGCGCCTCCGTTGAAGAGGAGGAAACCGAAAATTAGGCAGCGCATGGTTGAAAATCACCCGTCAACCGCTTAATTAGCGCACATGTTTTCATCTTTCCTTCGTTTCGCCAGTGAAAAAAGCTGGCTTGCATGGCTGCTATGTCTGATACCCGTTCTCATCTATATTTGGGTATTTAAGGTCATCGCATTGAATGTCAATTATGTAGCGTTCGACGATATCCTCATTCTCGGCATCATCCCCGAATTTTCGAAGGCTGATCTGGCCGGTAAATGGAAGCTGCTGACAACCCTTTTTCCCGAACATCGCCTCGTATTTTCCCGCTCGGTAATCCTGCTTTTGCAAAAGACATTCGGCACGGTCAATCTCGTCTGGCCGATGATCATCGCCAACATATGCTGGGCGCTTTGCGCATTGGTTTTCTACCGCGCATTTCGGCATTTGAAAGTCTCTTTCTGGTACTTTGTGCCCGTTATGTGGCTGTGGTTCAATATCCAGTCGTTTGAAAATATCTTCTGGGGGGTAAGCTCGCTTTGCAATTTCGGCGTGATCCTCTTTGTGCTTTGTGCACTTTATGCTGCCGTTTACAAGCCGGAAAGGATGTCGGTTTCGATGCTTTTCGCCATTGCAGCCACATTTACTTATGGAAATGGCCTGATGGTCTTCCCGGTGATCGGGTTGCTATTCCTGCTGGGCGGTTACCGGAAGCAATTCTTCGTTACAGTAGCGACTACGCTCATCGTGGCGGTCATATACTTCATTGATTTTACGCCCATTACCCAAAATCTCGACTTCTCGAACCCGCGACAGGTGAAAGAAGGTTTCTTCGGGTTCTTCGGTTTTATAGGTTCCTGGGCGACGCTTACCGCTTACAGCACGCCTACGTCCGGGCTGTACGCAGCAGTAGCAATGGGAATGGCGATGATCGTAGTGCTGCTCGTTTTGTACAGGAAACAATACATTCCCCTCTGGAACTCGACCTGGCTAAAAAGCCGCTATACCAACCAAACGGCCCTTTTCGCACTGGCAATTGCCATTTTTACAGGCATTACGGCCCTAGCGCTCACCTACAAGCGTATCCCGACCGATACTTTCGAAGGCATGTTCAAAGGGCGTTACCGGATGTATTCAACGCTCTGGTGCATTGCATTGTATTTCGGGTTTCTTGCTATTGTACAAAATGCGGTGCGGAAAAGATTTGCGCCCGCGATGCTCTTCGTAGCCATTATCATAAATATCGTACTGCTTCACAGCAACTTTGCCGAGGCCGTGAACAACCGGCGGGCGGCCATTGCCCAGGAGTTCAACGCGCGTTACAATGCCGACTGGCTCGGTATCCGGATGTTTTCAATGGATCAACAGCATTATGAAAAGATCCGCTCCTATTACCGCTCGGCCGACCCGCTGGCGGAAAACTGGGATCCGCGGGCAGTTTCTGTCCTTTGCGACAGTATTTACCCGCCGGATGAAGTCGGTAAGTTAGGGAACCACGTCGTCGTGGGTTTTCACCAGGATTTTTTTAAACCTCAAAAAGACTATTCTGACGGCGCTTATGTGATCCTCAAATCAACGGAACATGTATACGCATCGCCGCCAAACCAGACTGCGGTGCCTCTGAAAACGACTTTACGACGCGGAATGTATTTTAGCAAAGGGCTAAATGCGAGTTTTCATACGGCTAATGTGGAGCCGGGCATTTACAAAATTTACCTGCTGCTCCGGAAAAATGGTCGCAACACCATTTATTGCACCGACAAAACGTGGGAAGAAAAAGAATGATCAGAACTTATCGCGGACTGCCGTCAGAATGCGTTCCACTTCCTTACGCACATCGGCGGTAGGTTTCGTGAAATTGTTATTCATGAAGCTGAAAGCGAGAACTTTACCTTTTTTAGTGATCAAATAGCCGCTCAGGTTATAGACGTTGCTCAAACTGCCCGTTTTTGCAAAAATAAACGGCGGCTGATCTTTGAAAAGATTTTTCAGCGTCCCGCTTTTTCCTCCTTCCGGCAATATTTTGAACAACCTTTCCTGAGGCACCTTTGCATAAATTTTTTGCAGCAAAGCCACCATTGTTCTCGGTGTGAAGAGGTTGTAACGGCTTAATCCGGAGCCATCTTTCCAGACCGGCTTATCGGGCAAATCGGCCAAATGGTGCTCTATGGCGTGGGCAATGGCTTTTTCGGTGCTGAGTGGGAGCTTGTTGGCGGTAGCGTAAAGCAGCATTAGCTGTTCGGCCAGCATGTTGTCGCTAACCTGCATCATCCGCGTATAAAGCGAATCGGACGGAATGCTGTTAACCGTCTTCAACTCGATTTCCAGCGGAATATTGATCAGCTTTACCTCCTTCTTTAATGTATCGCTCAGGAGCTGCAATGTGAGCTGGTCGGTCATGTGAACCGGAACATCAGTGGTAGCGACTTTCGAGCCTTTGAGTTTGGGATAGTGGAAGACGTTTTGCAACTCTTCTCTTTCGATGCCGGAAACTGCTGTGTCCTGCACCATCGATTTCTCCCAAAAGTGCGGATTGGCCTGGTACTGGCCCGACGGCGTGTTTTTAAAACGGGCAATATTGCCGTAAACAGGCATGGCCGTCACTTCGGGCTGGTAGTAATCGTTGTAATCGCTCCACGCCCAACCGGGGCCGAAACGCTTGTTTTCAAAATGATAGGGTGTGAAAAATATCTGGTCTTTGCGGCTTTTAAGGAAGTCGAAAACTTTGCTGTGGGGAAGATCCGGATGCAAAAGGGAAGGATCGCCAGTGCCGCGGATGATCAGTAGTTCGCCCCATTCGAGGTATTCCAAACCGGGAATGGAATCGCGGAGAGCGGATAGGCCGGCATAAAAGCTGAATAATTTGGTATTGGAAGCAGGGATGAAGTATTTATTGTCCTGATAGGAAGCCAGCGGCTTTTTCTCGTCCACGCGTGCGATCGAAACGCCTGTATGCTGCTGGCTAAGGACCGCAGAACGGTCAATTTCGCGTTTCAAATAATGGGATGCCGAACAGCCGGATAATGCAATGGCACTAATAAAAAAGAGCAGCGTGCGCATGGAAATGGTTTAAATTGAACTTTAAACAAATATAATATTTTCACTCCATTGGCAAATCGGTGCCGCAAGTTACCGCCCGGTAATTTCAAAAAGCATCATCGGGCCTTCCGACGGATATCCGGAGCAGCACTCCTGATCACCAGAAAGTAGCCGTCATTCAAAGTCACGACACTATCGAGATTTTTGTCAAATTGGGGCAGGCAAGCGGAATCGGCGAATACGTAGCGTGCGGAATCAATGTCGGTAGTCAGCGACAGG
This sequence comes from uncultured Dyadobacter sp., assembly GCA_966211825.1. Lineage (GTDB taxonomy): Bacteria > Bacteroidota > Bacteroidia > Cytophagales > Spirosomataceae > Dyadobacter. The sequence goes on from CBIHPQ010000073.1 coordinate 10,602, forward strand.
TGATGGTACCGCTGGAAATTCGCGTGAATATCGGCGTGTTGGAATAAATCATGACAAATTCCAATTGTAGAAGCTGACGGTACCAATGTACGCAGCTGTTTTGCGTTGGAAGCGTGAACATCTGGCCGGATAGCCGCCACTTTCCGGATAGTAGCGCCCCAGCACAAAGAGGTACCGATGCCTAATGCGATGATTGTCAATTGTTTGTTAAGCCTTATTGCAAAGGATACCCGCTGCACGAGCAGTAGGGCAATAAGGAATGCCACAAAAGGCAATGCGGGCAACAAATAATGCGGATATTGCTTGATACTCACCAGCATAGGAACAATGCCCGCTGCCGCGACGAGCGCTGTCAGCCGTATGTTTTCAGAAACAGCTCTTTCCCGTGAAATGGTCCATTTTAAGCCGTAGGATAATCCATACATAGCGATCAATGCAAGGAAGTGGGGATAAAGGCTGCGTAAAAGTTCTGCCAGCAAGGTAAAATGAGCGGCCCAGCCCGTGCCTGCTTTTTCACGTTTCTGCAACAATGCCTGCACCACCTGCCCATTGAAATAGGTGGCCATAAACTCCCGTGCGGGCGCGTATGCGAGCACGCCTGCGATGCTTACGGCAACGACAACGAGCATGATGATCGTCGGACGGAATGCTTTTGATAATGGGAGATGAGGCATGGAAACTGCGAAAATCGCCGGGAATGCCAGCGGATAGAGCCCTACCGGACCTTTGGTTAGAAACGCCATGACTACACAAATACCGGCCAGCAATGGCCAGAGATCGCTACTTTTACCAGCCCTATCCTTTTTCAGGAAAATCAGCTGACAATAGCAGGAGGCAAGGCAAAACAGTCCCATGGTGCTATCCAGGAAATTGTTTGGAATACTATAATAGACAATCACCATCGCGTACCAGCATAGGACCGGCAACCAGCCGAATGTGCGGAACTGATTTTTCGGGCCGAGTAATTTTTGCCAGGACTTAGCGATGAGGACGATATATCCAGCCAAAATCAGCAGGTTATAAATGTTCTCTACGGCAGGTGTATCACCCAAAAGACGAAAAAGCAGCGATTGCAGGCCAAATTGCAATGGCGGATGCCCGGAAAAATAGTCGCCGTTATCATAAGGCAACCAGAACGAATGCGCAAAAAAAGGCCGCCAAAAAGTGCCGATTCCCTCCGACATATTGCGTGCAATAGCGGCGTAGGTGACGCCATCCATAAACATCGTATCGTCGATCGAACGGGGCAAAAACGTGACCAGGATGAAGCTCAGTGTAAAAAGCCAAGGCAGCCAACGCGGGTAATTTTCCTTTTTGCCAGCAATCAAATTCATCTTATGGAGCGAAATTTGCCGTTAAATAACGGGTTTTGTGCGTTGGAGAATAGATAACCGGCATTTCTTTTTTATCAAACGTGCGGTTTCCCGCTTTCGATAACGCACCTAATGCGATTACTTTGTAAAATCTGATAACCACACCGCAAACAGTAGTCTGATGACTGACATCCGGGCCGTCCTGAAACAATATTGGGGTTACGACGCTTTCAGGCCGTTTCAGGAAGATGCTATCAACACGGTCCTGAATGGTATGGACACGCTGGTATTGCTTCCGACCGGCGGCGGAAAATCCATTTGTTTTCAGGTGCCTGTAATGGCTTCCGAAGGCGTTTGCATTGTAGTAACACCGCTCATAGCATTGATGAAGGACCAGGTCGAGCAGCTCAAACGCAGGTATATCCCTGCTGCGGCGATCCATTCGGGGATGAGCAAGACGGAGATCGATATTACGCTGGATAATTGCATTCACGGAAATACGAAGTTTCTCTACGTCTCGCCGGAGCGCCTTCGGACGGACATCATGATCGCCCGCACGAAGCAGATGAACGTGTGTCTGCTCGCTGTCGACGAGGCCCACTGTATTTCTGCCTGGGGTTATGACTTCCGCCCCTCCTACCTGCTCATCGCCGAATTCAGGAAGCTTTTGCCCAAAGTTCCGGTGATGGCACTCACCGCCACGGCTACCGAAGAAGTGCGGGCAGACATTCTCGATAAGCTCGAAATGCGCAATGCGCGGGTATTCAAACAATCCTTCGCGCGTGCGAACCTCTCCTATTCGGCATTTGCGGAGGAAAGCAAGGAGCGGAAATTATTGCAGGTTTTACGTAATGTGTCGGGAACGGCTATCGTATACGTTCGCACGCGAAAGCGTACAAAAGACCTCGCCGACTGGCTGAACCGACAGGGAGTTTCGGCGACGAGCTACCATGCCGGCCTGCTTTTTAAGGACCGTTCCGAGCGGCAAACGGCCTGGATCCAGAACCGCGTCCGGACCGTCGTGGCGACGAATGCATTCGGAATGGGGATCGACAAGCCGGATGTGCGCGCCGTGATCCATTTCGACCTGCCCGATAACCTGGAAGCCTATTATCAGGAAGCGGGACGTGCAGGAAGGGATGAAAATAAAGCATATGCCGTAGCACTTTTCAATAAAATCGACCTCGAAGAGTTGATCGACAGTATCGAGCGGAAATATCCGCCGGTTGAAATGCTTCGCCGTGTTTACCAGGCTTTGGCAAATTATTATAAGGTGGCGGTGGGCTCGGGGGAATTGTCGGGTTTCGATTTTGATATACAGGAATTTGCGGGAATATTTGGCCTGCCGGTCAATGATACGCATTATGCTTTGAAACTGCTTGAAGAAGAAGGCTTTGTGCAGCTCAGCGAAAATTTCGGGGATTCTTCCAAGATCCATTTTCTGGTCGATAACCGGCAATTGTACGACTTCCAGATACGCTATCAGGAGCTGGATTCGTTTATCAAACTAGTCCTGAGGATGTACGGCGGCGAGCTTTTTACGGAGTATGTACGCATTTCAGAAACCGAACTGGCACAGATCCATTTTGCTACCGTGCCCGAGATTTTGAGAAAGCTGAAATTCCTGGCTGAACGCGAAATCATCGATTACGAGCCCAGAAAAGACAAACCCCAGCTAACTTTCCTGACACCGCGCTATGACGCTTCTTTACTGCCGCTGAATGTTTTTGAAATACAAAAGAAAAAGGACCGTGACCTGGCAAAGGCGCAGGCGGTGATCCGTTACGCGTCGCACACGAAACTGTGCCGGACATTGCTTTTGCTTGAATATTTTCATGAATATGATGCGGAGGAATGTGGAGTATGCGACATATGCATTCAAAACCGAAAGAACGACACGATCCGCGACTCCGAAAGCAATGCCGCATTGGCTCAGCAGATCACCGATTTTTTAAACCGTGAGGGCCCGATGTTGCCCGCGGAACTCAGCCGGGCATTCGAATATTTGCCAGGCGACGGGTTTCTGAAAACATTACAAGAATTAATCCAGGAGGAAGTGATCCTTTACAACGAACACGGAATGCTGACCCCAACTAACAAAACTCAACCTTGAAAACCTCATTACTTACCACAGCACTATTCATTCTGACAACCCTCCAGTGCGTTGTCGCTCAACAGATTCCCGGCCTGCAATTCAGTAACTACGGTGGCTTGTACCGCTCGACTTACAACCCGTCGGTGCTGGGTGGACCGCGGCACAAGTTTCAGGTGAATATCCTCACGCTCGGCGGGAGCATCAAATACCGCTACTTCCGTTTTATCGGGGAAAACTCGTTTTTGTATCCCTTGCTGGCCTCGCATTCCACGAAAGAGCTTTACGGGCGCTCGCGTACGATGGGATCGCTCACGTATAAGGACCCCATTTTCCTGACGGGCGAAATCCGGTGGCCATCGGTATCATTTGCATTGGGTAAATACCACGGCGTGGCGGTGCAGCTTCGTACAAGGGGATTTGTGCAGGGCAGAAATATTCCTGCTGCCATTGATAATTTGTATATAAAAAGGCTGGATACCGGCAGCACGCCGCCGCTTTCCAATGAGGCCTGGGGCGATTTCAGCCTCGTGCAGCAGAGCTTTTCGGACATCAGCTTTTCTTACGGGGCACAGCTGCTCGACATTGAAGGGCATAAATTCCGTGCGGGTGTGACGGTTAAACGCGTCTTCGGCGCGCGCGTTGCCTATCTGAAGGGTAACGCCGATCGTTACAGCATTAACCCCGTTGGTACCGATCCGGAAATCAGCCAGTTGGAGATCAATAACCTCTCCTACGAAAGCGGTTACAGCACGCCTAACCGGAAAGCAAGCATCGGAAAATTGCTCGGTTCGGACAAATATGGCTCGGGATGGGGCTACGATCTGGGCTTCTCGTACGAGGTGGGTTCGGTTTGGAAAGGTCGCAAAGAGACTTACAACGACAGTCCCGATTACCTGGTACGCCTCGCGGGGTCATTGACGGATATCGGTTCGGTCAAATACAGCACTTCTGATTCTAAGGTGGTCAAAGGAACGCATAGCGATGTGGTAGTAGCTCAAAAAGAGCTCGAAACGATCAGCGATCGCGGCCCGGAGGGTTTTATGAGCCTTTTCCCGGCTGATACCAGCACTGCATTCGGCCAGAAGGTGAAATTACCGCAGGCGCTCAATTTGGAGGCCGATATTCAGGTTTTCCACGGCTTCTTCCTTAATCTTTCGCAGACGAGTCGCTTTAAAAGCCGGAGCGGGCAGCCATTAGATATGTATGTACCCAATACTTTTATCGTCACACCACGCTTCGAAGATGAGGACTCGGGCCTTTCGTTCCCGATTTCGTTCATCAAGGGAAACAACCGGCCGTCGATTGGCCTAGCAGGGCATTTTGGGCCCGTTTTTCTCGGTTTCAGCAATGTAAATGGACTGATGAAGAGCGGCGGCGCGCGGGGCAGCATGATGTACATCGGTTTCACGGCGTGGAAAGCATCTCGTAAAAAAGACAAGGATTGATATGAAAACATCGTCTGCCCTACTTCTATTAGCAGTTTTTCTACCAATGATGCTGCTCGGGCAGCACGATCAACACGCCAGTCATACCATCGCAGCCGACGTGGAGCCGCAGCCATTGCTGGCGCAGGCGATGCGATTGCAGGAAGCGCTTTCTTTCTCGGGTAATGCATTGCCATCGGTTGATGCGGAAAAGCTGAAAGCGCTGGGCCGCGGGCCGTTGTCGAAGGAAACCGTTGCGCAAATCCAGTCCATTCTCGATCCCTATTGCCTGAATGTGGTGCATATCAATCCGGAAGGCAGGGTAAAAGTCGATCGCGGAGCGGCCAAGGCAGTACTTGTCCAGGGCGGATGGACGGCTTTTCTCGTTAAAATACACAATGAAGCTGGCATCACGGCCAAATTCGAGGCAACCAGCCCGAATGCATTAAAACCCTATCATTCGCCTTCATTTGAACACAGGGTGAAGAAGGAGCATGAATTGACGGAAGGGCAGGTAACGAACCGGTTTCTGGACATTCAGATTTACGCGGGCAGGCCATTGCAGGCGAATTTGTCGGGTTTGAAGCTCGAATATGCAGTCGTGCAGGTCTACTGCAAGGATGCGGGCAAGCGGGAGGCTGAAATTGCTTACAATGCCGGCCAGGGTTCGCAGGACATTGGTTTCCGGAACTCCACCCATATTTTATTTGATGTAAAACCTGCGGTCAAGGTTAATTTTGATGTAAAAGATGACGATGGCACGGCCACTATGGCTTCCTTCCTCATTACCAACGGCCAGGAGCATGCTTCCGGCAAGTTCAAAGGGATTTACCCATTGCCATCGCGCCGCGTCGCGGCATTCGACGAATATCCTGATTTCTTTTTCCAGCCACAGATTTACCGCAAAAGCGGAGAACATGTTACGCTTTCACCAGGCAAGTACAACGTTACTTTTACCCGCGGCCCTGAATATGTTCCCCAAACGAAGGAAATCACTGTTCCGGAAGGGTTGGAATCGATCCATGTCGGCTTTCAGCTCAAAAGGTGGATCCAGCTTTCAAAATTCGGCTGGTTCAGCGCCGATCACCATATTCATGCAGCCGGTTGCAGTCATTATGATAGTCCGACCGAGGGCGTCGATCCGAAGGACATGTTCCGGCAGGTGCTCGGCGAAGATCTGAATATGGCCGCTAACCTCGCCTGGGGACCGAGCTGGTATCATCAAAAGACATTTTTTACAGCCAAAGACCACCCGCTTTCGGGTAAGAAAACGGTTATGCGCAATGATGTTGAGGTTTCGGGGTTCCCATCCTCGCATGCGGGGCACATTGTCCTGCTGAGGATAAAAGAGGACGATTACCCCGGCACTACCACCATCGAGCAATGGCCGAGCTGGACTGCCCCGGTACTTTCCTGGGCCAAATCGCAGGGCGGCGTGGTCGGTTATGCACATTCGGGCTGGGGTTTGGAGCCGATGGAAGCTACTACCAAGCTTCCAAATTACATCACCCCGAAAATGGACGGCATCGGCGCCAACGAATATGTGGTGACGGTGACCGAAGGCCTGATCGATTTTTTCAGTGCAGGCGACACCCCTGCACCCTGGGAGCTCAATATGTACTATCATACCCTCAATTGCGGCTTTAAAATAAGGCTAAGCGGCGAAACCGACTTCCCGTGCATTACGGACGCGCGCGTGGGCCAGGCGCGAAGTTATTTCAAACCGAAGAACGCGATGGATTATGATGGTTATGTGGAGGCGATCCGGCTCGGGAGAAGCTACGTTTCCGACGGCAAATCGCACATTATGGATTTTAAAGTCGATGGCGTGGAGGCCGGGACGGGGGAAAGTGAACTAGGCTTGAAAGCACCCGGAACCGTAAAAGTAACGGCAAAATTGGCTGCTTACCTGCCCGTAAAGCAGGATAGCATTGCTGAAAAAATTGCGAAATCACCCATTACCGACAAGCCATATTGGGATATCGAACGTTCGCGGGTGGGACAATCGCGGACTGTTCGGGCGGAACTGCTTTTCAATGGTGTACCTGTAGATACCGTTGAAATACAGGCCGATGGAAAGGTTGCCGACATTAGTTTTTCACCCATGATCACCAGATCTGGCTGGTTGGCCGTGCGGGTTTATCCGAGCTCGCATTCCAATCCGGTTTTTGTAAAAGTGAATAACCAGCCTGTTTTGGAGAAACAAAGCGCGCAATGGTGCCTTGCTGCTTTGGAACAATGCTGGAAAATGAAAGAGCCGAATATCCGCGTGGAAGAGCGAAATGCGGCTGCTGAGGCATACGGGAAAGCGCGGAAAATATACCAGGACCTGATCGCCTCGGGTAGCAGATAAGCTTTACTCCTGAGTTGTTTCAGCCTTTTTGAAGCGGAAAAGCCCTCCTATGCGGCTGAACATGCGTTTTTCAAACTCCCAGAAGAATGTGAACTTGCCCCAAATCCATCCCCAGGCGAGCAAAATGACCTGGTAAAGCGGCAGGATGATGAGGATATTGACTGTCCAGCGAAGCCAGCCGGGCGAATTTTGGGTCAAACCTCCCAACTAAAAAAGCCAGCGTTTGACATATAGGACCGAAAAACCGGTACACGCAAAAACGACGAGAATAATGAGTACATCCCACCCATTCCGGACGTTCCAGCGCTGTTTCAGTTTTTCGATCATCCGAATTATTCGTGAAAGAATTCCAGGTGCTCAGGTTTGATCACCTCCTTATCCAAAGTTAAGAATTCTTCCCAAAATGGATCGTTCGGAACACCCGCGCGGCAGATAACAGGCTCCTTTTTAACAGGATGCTCGAAATACAGCCTGCGCGCGTGCAAATTGATGCTGCCATCCGGGTTGCCTTTGGGATAACCATATTTGACATCCCCGCGGATCGGGCAGTTCATCGACGCCAGCTGCACTCGAATCTGGTGCGGTCTGCCGGTTACCGGCATCACTTCCAGCAAATGAAACTTGTTGATCTCCCCCACCCACCGGTATGAAAGCTCCGCACGCTGCGAACCCGGAACTTCCTCGTCGTGTGCTGTGGTGACGTTACGGGCTTCGTTTTTCGTTAGCCAATGCACGAGCTTGCCTTTCTTTTCGGCGGGTTTGTTCTTCACAACCGCCCAATAGGTCTTCTGCACGTCGCGTTTCCGGAAGATCTCGTTCATGCGTTCAAGCGCCTTGGAGGTACGCGCAAACACGACGAGTCCGCTTACGGGGCGGTCCAACCGGTGTACAGTACCGAGAAACACTGCTCCCGGTTTATCATACTCCTTCTTAATATAGTCTTTGACCATATCGAGCAGGCAGGTATCGCCGGTAACATCGGCTTGAACCAGTATGCCCGGCTCCTTATTGACGATGATCAGGTGATTATCTTCGTAAACAACCCGAAAAGGTATTTTGGCCATATTATTAATTTAATACTTTTTAAAAGGTCAATATGATTCCTGAGCGTTCGGGAATGACTTGCCTTTTACATCTGAAATATAATTGGTAATAGCGTCGGTCATGACACCGTTCAAATCGGCATAACGACGCAAAAAGCGCGGTTTGAATTCTTTGTTAATGCCCAGCAGATCGTGGATTACCAGCACCTGGCCATCGGCATGCGGCCCGGCACCGATCCCGATTGTCGGAATCTGTACGCTTTCGGAAACTTGTTTGGTTAATGAGGCCGGAATTTTTTCCAGTACCATCGAGAAACAGCCCACTTCTTCGAGCATTTTGGCGTCTTCGAGCAATTTTTGCGCCTCGGCCTCGTGTTTCGCCCGGACGGTGTAAGTCCCGAATTTGTAAATAGATTGCGGTGTAAGTCCCAAATGGCCCATTACAGGCACGCCTGCACTCAAAATCCGCGTAATGGAATCCTTAATTTCCAGTCCGCCTTCGAGTTTCACAGCATGCGCACCCGATTCCTTCATGATCCGGATCGCGGAGTTCAATGCTTCGCGGGAATTCCCCTGGTAGGAGCCAAATGGCAGGTCTACAACTACCAGTGCCCGTTTGACAGCCCGTACCACCGATGAGGCATGGTAAATCATCTGATCGATCGTGATCGGCAGGGTCGTTTCGTGGCCGGCCATGACATTCGAAGCGGAATCGCCCACGAGGATAAGCTCTACACCGGCGGCGTCAACGATCCCGGCCATTGAATAATCGTAGGCGGTAAGGCAAGTTATTTTTTCGCCACGGTTCTTCATTTCCTGAATCACGTGGGTTGTAATGCGCTTAATATCAGCAGTATGTACAGACATGGTGGTTATCGGTAATGGTAATCGAAATTCGT
>CBIHPQ010000074.1:0-19691 GCA_966211825.1 uncultured Dyadobacter sp.
CATCGGCATGGGCAGCAAGTCGCCTGTCCGGCCGAACGACAGCGAGGAAAACCGGCGTTTGAACCGGCGTGTGGAGGTGCAGATCATTGATTTAGACTCAAAAAGCAACTAAAAATATGAAAACGGGAATGAAGAAATTTACCAGTTTCAAATGGCGGGCCGTCTTGCTGATACTAACCCTCGCGGGTGCCTGCTTACAGGCGGGGGCACAGGCCCTCACACGCAGGGACGCAGACGAGATACGCGTACTGGCCCGCGAGAAGGTGAAGGGGCTCAACGATCTGCTGAATGCCGTTGCCAACGAAGACCTTAGCAACTACGAGCGCCGCTACCTGATGATGAACAGCTATATGCCCAGTAATGACCAGATCTTCATAAACGACGGCGTGATCGTAGAGGACGATGTAGATCCGAAACACAAAGGCAGCGCACCCGGCCTCGATACACCCATCGAGAAGTACCTGAGCAACTTTGATCTTTTCTATGTCAAATCCGAAACCAACACCATTGAATTCACCAACCTCGTCGTTTCGGACGTCAAAGTCGATAAATACCCTTTTGTAAAGGTTTTTTACACCCAGCATTTCAAAGGCAAAAGTAATAAGGACAACACGCCCTATCAGCCCATTGCACGCGTAGCCGAGCTTCGCGCCGACAAATCGGGCAACGACTGGATCGTGTTCCTGACGCGCATTGCATTCAATTCTGCCGAGAGTGCGAAATCGGTACCGGTAAGTCCGAAACCTTCCGCCACCTACGACTCGCTGCAACGCAAAAAGGAGCCCGTCGTAAGCCAGGCATCGGACCGCAAGCCGGAAGCCAAGCCTGAGGACGCGAAGGAAGGCGAACGGGTCTTTAAAGAACTCAATAAACCCAACCAGGCTGCCGCTGCAAATGCACGCAAATGGGGGGCCATCAAGCTCGGCGCCGGCGTGGCCGCCCTGGCGTTCGGCGCGGTGACTTACAGCATGCTCAACAAGGATTACAAGGATTACAAAAAGCGAATCGACAATCCAGAAGGCCTTACCAGCTATGCGAAGCCGGGTATTTACGTCTCTGTGGGAGCGGCCGCAGTCGGAATTGGTGTATCGCTTACGTCGCTCTTCGATTTCAAGCGGGCGAAGCAGCTCTCGCAGTGATGTAAATGCATTGTACGGACTCCTAACATTCACCAGGTTGACCGACACGGCCGAAAGCCGATTGCCGACAGCCGATAGCTCTTAAACCATGCCCCAGCCAGCAGCAAGAACAGGCGATATGCACGTATGCCCGATGGTGACACCGGGAACACCACCCGTGCCTCATGTAGGCGGACCCGTGCTGCCCCCAGGCACCCCCACTGTGCTCATAGGCGGGCAGCCGGCCGCTTGTGTCGGCGACATGTGCGTGTGTACAGGCCCGCCCGACGCTATCGTGATGGGTTCCACCTCGGTACTGATAGGGGGAAAACCGGCAGCCCGCCTTGGCGACACCACCGCCCACGGCGGAAGCATCGTAGCGGGTTGTCCCACAGTTTTGATTGGTTAGTAACAACAGTATTTACTTAATCCTATACAACTATGTTCAACTACGGAATAGGCGGTAACGAACGCAAGATTGACCAGTCCAGTGAAGGGATTGCTGATATTCCCCAAAACCGCACCCTTTTCGCTACGCAACTGACAGGCGACCCATCGCCCCGGCCGGAAATGGTTTACGACCTCAAAACCACCGAAGAAGTCTTCGCGCATTACCAACCGGAGGCCGAAGTCGAGTTCATCACTTCCGACGGCAGTTTTATCAATGAAAACCTGCGGTTCAAGAATCTCGGAGATTTTGGTAAAAAAGGGATCATCGCCCAAAGCGCATTCCTGCAAGACCTCGACGCACGCAACGAAGCCTACCAGCAGGTAGTAAGGCATTTGAAAGTAAATAAAATACTGAAAGCCGCCCTGGAAAAACCCGAAGCCAAAGCCGCATTGCTGGGCGTGTTCCAAACGCTGATTAACGAATTAGAAGAGGCGGGATGATTATGAGTGAATTTTTAATGATTGAATGACCGAATGATTGAATGATTAATAGTCAACACGTCATTCTCTTTGGATCAAATCATCATTAAAGTCTCACAAACCAGAGTCACTTTTTACTATACCCCCATTCACTCATTCAGTCATTCAATCATTCAGTCATTCAAAATTGAACATGGCAACCGATACAAAAACAACCCAAGACGACTCAGCCCCGGCGCTTCGCGAACGCGTAGCCGTTCCGCTGGAAACCGGCCTTCCGCTTCTCGCCAAATACGGCAGCTTCGACCTCGTGGAAACGATCATTGAGGGCGCCGCGAACATTAATCCGGAGAAAAAAGCCCGGAAGAAAATTTTCCTTACCGAAGCCGACAAGAAGAAGGAGCGCCAGCAGCTTAAAAAGCGCCTCGAATTATGGTCGGAGCTCCTGAGCAGCTCGGAAAGCGTGCCCGACATGATCGAGGCCGGTCAAAAGCAGGCCGACTCCGCGTTTGAATTGTTGAAAGAAAACCTCGGAAAGGCCGTCGAGCAAATTCGTCCGCTCGAACAGTCCTACCGATCGGTAGCAATGTTTTTCAAGAATACGGAACAGGATAAGGTCAAAAACGTCACATTCCTGAATGCAGCGGCCGATCAGTTGCAGGACCTCGACGTGACCACATTTGTGGATGCCGTAGGTGAAGAGCTGGCTTCCAAATACGACCGCCTCGATCTCCGTGAAAATTACTCCATCCTGAATGTGCCGGGTTACCTGGGTTCAGGAAAAGTAGTGGATAAATGGGCGAAGCTGGCGCATAAGAACAAGGTAATGCTCCTGACAGACTTCATGCACCTGGACGCCCCCGAGGATGTAATGGAGCTTTTCGAATCGGCCAACCTCACCGGCGGCGCGGCGCATTTATCGAATGTGATGATGACCTGCAACTGGCTGGTAGGGCGGGCGAAGCACGACGACCTGGGCGAGGAGGAGGACCTTTACATTCCGCCTTCGACGGCACTGGCCGGTAATGTGTACAAAACCCTGATGTCGCAGGTGGCGGCGGGTAAAAAACATGGTACACTCAGCGAAGTGGACGGCGTCCGGTTCCCGCTTAAAAAATCGGAAATCGCAGATCTGGAAAAAATGGGGCTGATCCCGATGGTGAACGAGTACAGCAAAGTCATGGCATTTTCAGCCAAAACGCTATTCAATGGCGATAATGTGGGCTTGCAGACTTACTCGGTAGTCCGCGTTTTCGACTACATCACCAAAGTGCTGATCGATTTCCTGAACCGCCGCGCCTTCGAAAACTTCGATTACAACACGAAAAACGACCTGAAAAAGCAGATCATCAAGTTCCTCGACAGCGTCACCGGCCCCGGCAAGCTCATCGAGAAGTTCAGCGTGATGCGTTTCGAGCAGGACAAAAACCAGAAGGACAAGGTATACCTCGACATCCACATGGTCCCGTATTTCCCCGCCAAAAACTTCATGATAGCCCTTACCGGCCAAAAAGGCGACGATTTGGACGCAGCGGCCTGGGCGGCGGAGTATGCGCAGCAGTAGTAATGTTGAATGATTGAATGACTGAATGAATGCCTTCGGCTGCCCTACTGTCGACTCTAACATCGCATTAACTAATATAATATTCAATCATTCACTCATTCAAAATTCACTCATTCGCCCATTCCATCATTCAGTCATTCAATCATTCAATCATTCAATCATTAAAAGATACCGATGCCATACAGCACCACGCTAAAAATCGACGGGGAACATGAGTACAGCGTCATGTTCATGGAATTCGAGCTTCACCAGACGGTCGACGATGCGATGTCCATTACCTCGCCGATTCAATGGGCGCATTTGTATATGGAGCTGGAAATGGTCCTGGATGATTTTCTCGTTGAATGGGCCAACAAGCCATCGCAGAAATATGATCTCTCGGTGGAACAGTTCGGCGAGGTTGGGGCTTTCAAAACGCTGAGTTTCAAGGAAGCGGTTTGTACCGAATTTGTGGAAATGTTTGACGACGGCACCGACGACCTCGACAAGTCGCTTACCAACCGGTTGCAGAATTTCATTACCTGCATTACCGTGACGGCCGGCAACGTGGAAATCAACGAAGCGAAACTCGAAAACTTTTAGCACATGGCTGAGCAGGATGCCAGCATCGGGGTAGAAGCACATTTGACCCTCGATGGGAAGGAATTTACGGTCAAAAAAATCGCCTACGGCTGCAATCGCAATGCCGACGAGCGCGGAAGTCCTACGGATTCGCCCAAGGCACGGCTGATTCGGATGACGATCACTCCCACGCAAAACGACGATTTCGCATTGCTCTACGACTGGGCATTCAAAAACGACCGGCAGCTCAGCGGGCAGGTGGAGTTCAAATATGACAACGACTCTCAGATCCTGCGCAAAATGGAGTTCGAAGAAGCGTACTGCGTTGGTTTCAGGGAATCGTTCCGGGCGAAGCGCTCGACGATCCGCGGGCACCAGCTGGCCCATGTACCCGATACGAAAGGGTATTTGCCGCAGCACCGGGGGAAGGACTATTTCCTGCGCGACAGCAGTCTCGCATTGGTTTACGAACTGGTGATTTTACCCCAGAAAGTCAAAATCGGTCAGGTTGAAATAAGCAGCTAAATGGCACGACAGGTTAACACGAGCATTGAAATCGAAGGCGGCGTCGAGATTACCCGGCATCTCGGGCTGGTGATCGAGCAGGATCTTTTTGCGCATCACTGGTTTGAGCTGCTCGTCCCGTTCGATCAGTTGGAAGACGAGGGCGAGCATTTCTTCAACCGTTCGCACCGCGCGGTTATGGGTAAGAAAATTACCTTTTCGTTCAGCCCGCGCCTCGGTTCCGATTCATTCGACTTTGTATTTCAGGGAATAGTGACCGAGATCCGCCTGCGAAGCCTGAGCGATATGAGCAGTGCATTTGTATTAAAAGGTTTCAGCCCGACCATCGTGCTGGAAGATTCGGTCCAGCGCCGGTCGTTCCTGCGGGGCACGGTACAGGAGATTTTCAACAATGTGCTGCAACCGTATCCACAAAACCTCCTCAGAAAACAGCTCAACCCTGAAAACGGCAGCAGACAGGTTCCATTTACACAATACAATGAAAGCAATTACAAATTCCTTTGCCGGGTAGCCGACCGCTGCTGCGAGTGGTTTTATTACAATGGCCGCGAGCTGGTACTCGGAAATAACAGCTCGCAAGAGGTCGATTTTCTGGTGGATGGTCTCCAAAATTTTGATGTAGCATTAAAACTTCAACCGGCTGCATTCAGCTTTGAGGGATACAATTACACCATTCCCGAGGCATTCACCGGGCAATCGTCCCAGCAGAATGTGGATGGGCTTACATCCCTCAGCGAGTTTGCATTGGAACAGTCTGACAGTCTTTTTGCCCAAACCTCCCTCCTGCCGTCACCCGAAATCGTAGGCGGCCAGGGCGAAATCGATGAGCTTACCAAAATGGAACGTTCGGCGAGGGTTACCTCGATGGTCGATTTCAAAGGCTCGGGCGAATCACCTACCATGAGCGTCGGAACGGTACTCGCGGTGAAGGGCCAGCGGCTGAATGAGCGCGGTGAGGAATATGAAGAGAATTTCGGGAAGTACCGGGTCGTGCACATTCGCCACGAGGTCAATACGGCCGGAAGCTATCAGAATACATTTAATGCAGTGCCCGAATCGGCGCAGCATCCGCCTAATAATCCGTATGTGCGTAATCCGCTGGGAGAAACGGAGCAAGCCGAGGTGATCGCCAATGACGATAGCGAAAGCCTCGGACGGGTACGCGTGAAGTTTTTTTGGAGCCAAAGCCGGCAGCAGGACCAGGAATCGATCTGGATGCGGGTAGGGACAATCCACAATTCGGCGGGCCGCGGCGTCAACTTCGTACCCGAGGTGGGTGCAATGGTGATGGTGGGTTATGAAGGTAACCTGGCCGAAAATCCTTTTGTAATGACCTGTCTTTATCCAAAACCGGAAGAAGACATTAGCTACACTTCTGAAAACAACGACTTTAAGGTCATCGCCACGCGATCGGGCAATATGATCATTTACATTGATAAAGACGGCGACGCCAAAATCCAGATCAGCAACCGCAACAAGACGGACACCTTTCTGGAATTCGCATTCAAGGACGACGGCCAGATCAGGCTGCACGTGGAAAACGGGCTTTTCGAAGTCAAATCCAAAGAAATTACCATCGAGGCAACCGAGGATATTACCGTAAGCGCCGGCGGAAAATTTGACTTACATGCAGGCGAAATATCCATCAAGGCCGATCAGAGCATCAAAATCGAAAGCGGTACCGATACGAAGATCAAGGCGGGCACCGAACTGGACACCGAAGGTACAGCAAGCGCTAAAATGAAAGGCGCCCAGCTTAGCCTGGAAGGTGACGCGCTCGCCGAACTGAAAAGCAGCGGCACCACCGTCCTACAAGGCTCACTCATTACGCTTAATTAATATATCCATAATCATTCCATTCACTTTTAAACACTTACAACTATGCCAGCTTCAAGTTTTGACGCTTATTTCACCTGGGACGGCGGCCCGTCCGGCGACGGCATCGCCGTGATCTCATGCAGCTACTCCCTGTCGCAATCCACCGACGATAAAGGACGCGTTTCTTCCAAAGTATACGGCGGGAATGTCTTTATACAAGTTGACTCTTCCAGCGCCAGCGATAGCCAGAGCCTGTGGGAATGGATGGTAGATCCGGACGGTAAAAAGGCCTCCGCCAAGATCACCTTTAAGAATGTGGATGAAGAGCAAACCCAAAAGGAACTCGAACTCACCGACGTGTACTGCGTGCAATATGCCGAAAGCTTCGTCGAAACGGGTTCCATGCCGATGACGACCAGCATTACGCTGTCGGCACGCGAAATCAAGCTGTTCGGCACCCCGCACACCAACCGCTGGTAAAAACTGTCACGCCGGGCCGCCGGGCGGTCGAAGCGCACCTACGAATGTAGCCGTATGGAATGTTTCGAGCGCAGCGGCGGCCGCTGCGGTAAACATGACGATCCTCTATGCACGCACGGCCACGATCGTCTCATTATCGACAATATGATTGGCTTGAAATGTAAGATCAGGGTCCATGTAAACGCGACGTTTGTACCAGGGTAGTTTTTTGTAAAACAGCCAGCCATAAGGCGTGCCGTCGGCCGCGAGGTATTCTACCGGGCTGCCGGGGTTGCGGTCGTTGTAGTCGTTGAGGAATATGAAAAACAATTCACCAAACAACATGGAATGCGGTGCCTTGGCGCGGAAGTTCGTAAATGCCGCCTCATCCCCTTTCTTGGTAAACTCAAACTGGATCACCAGCACCCGCGAGAGATCGAGCAAGTCCATATCGGGAAGCGGCTGGCCCACAGGATAGTACCACTTCTTGTATTCTTTGAGTGGGATTTCGAGATAATTCTGATAGACCCTCGCCACGAAAACCGGAAACAGAAAACCCACCAGCGCAGTGGCCATACCTAAGCCTTTGGAAAGGTCACGGGCCATTTTGTGATAGAGAAAAATTACGAGAAGCGCCGTCAGTAGCGTAACCAGCAAGGTAAAACCTATCGCCCTTGCGGAGCGGTTTTCGAAAAGGCTGCCAAACCACTGGGAAAGCAGGTAAACGTGCAAAATACCGAATACGAGGAAGCAGCTCATGGCCATCGGATAGGCGTCGCGGTAATCGATGACCCAGAAACCCAGGGCTCCTGCCAATGTCAGCACGGCTATCAGAACGACTGCATACAATAATTGAAGACGTTGCGTGACAGTTTTAACAAACGAAAGGTTCATCGGGGAGCTTGGAAGTTGGTTGACAGACAAAAATAAGCCAGACTTTCATTAATACAACCACAATTTATTAAACGCCGGATGGAAGATCAAAACTATTCTTTGCCGCTCTCGCTCGACCGCATCGTGGCGGGTCAGCTGCATCCCAAATGCCCCGACCGGGAGGCGATCCATCAGCATTTATACCTTTTAATGGTCACCCATTTCGACGAAAACCGATTCGATAGCCGGTATGGCTGTGCACTTTGGGAACACGATTTCTCGGTATTGTCTCAAATTAAATGGAAGGACCTCATCCGCGAATCGCTCGAAGAGGCTGTGGGTTCCTACGAACCGCGGCTGGCAAACGCCAAAATCAGGATTGAAATGGAGGAGTTCGAGGTTTTGTCCAAAACGAACAACTACGTACGCAAACGGGTAGGCATCGAGATCAAAGCGACGATCCGGCGAACCAATGAGCCGTTCCTTTTCTTTGAACGCATTTTCATATCTCCCTTATCCATAGACTAATATGCCCGAAACGCTTAGCTATACCAAGGAAAACATCTCTCGCCGGCTGATCAAACGCTGCGCCGAGCTCTGGGGCATCGACGACGCCCAGGCCGATCATTTCGATCCGCTGGTGAGATTGCTCGTGGAGGCATGCTCGGTGGAATTTGAAAAAGTAGGACAGGAAATCGAGCATACCGAGCTTCGTCTGATGACACGGCTCGCCGAGATCCTTTCACCCGTAACGCATAATGCGCCCCAGCCCGCAACCGCCATCGTGCAGGCGCGCCCGCAGGAGCCGACGGGCTGGATCGAACCGGAAAACCAGCTGACCGGCAAGCGCCTGAATGCCCGGAAGGGCGAAACTACCGAAGCACATTTCGCGCCCGCCGGCCGTTATCCGCTTGTGAATGCTGCCATTGCGCAATATGCGACGCCCCAAGGGCTGTTTTCCGTTGAAAAAGGGGCAAAGACTTTAATTTCGAAAATGCTGCCCCAGCCCGGAGGCGAGCAAAGCATTTGGCTCGGACTGGAAGTCGATCCCGGCATAACTTTCTGGAACGGCTTCCGCTTTTATTTCGACTGGGCGGGCGACGCTGCCGAGTACCAGTACCGCGAGTTTCTCCATGCGACCAGCTGGTCGGGCAACGGCGCGCAGTTACCTGTTCTGCATGGGTTGCATGACGGGCCCGTTGACGATTCCATCCTTATCTATCATGACAGTTTTGTCCGCATCAGCAGCGACGATTCCTGGGAAAAAGGGAAACTAAAAGCGGAACCCTATCCCCCCGCATTCGAAAGCATGTTCGATTTGCGTACGCTGCAAATGCTGAAAAAGCCGCTGGTATGGATCCGGATCAAATGGCCCGCTATATTCCCAATGGCTGGCTTTGAACAAATGAATGTTGCCCTGAATGCATTCCCGGTTCAGAACAAACAGCTCAACAAGATCACCTATCGCCTGCAAACCGGGCTGAATGGGGTTGCATTGCCTTCCGGGGATGCTTTTATGGGTATTCAAAACGTGATCAATCAGAAGAATCTGGTTTACACGGCTTCTGAAAAAAACCTGTATACCGACGAAGAAGACACGCCGCGAATTTACACGCTCCGCCAGCAAGGCATCGGCCGTTTCGACAAGCGCGACGCCCGCGCGGTGTTGTACCAGCTCCTTGAACTTCTCCGCGACGAAGTGACGGCATTCAACGCGATAGGCGAAGATTTCCTGGCCTCGGTTCTGCGTGAAATCGCCCAGAACATGGCACGGATCGAGCAAAAACTGGGTGTCAAAAAGGCCAGTGAAACAACGGCACAGCCATTTCTCGTGATTCGCGGCGATAAGAACCCTGATGTTCTTTTCATTTCCTATTGGAGCACGCTGGCAGAGCAGGCTAATGGCATTCCTGCGGGAACGCGGCTGCAATCGTACGCGGCCTCGGGCGTGAGCGGGGCGGACATTATCATGCTTACCAGGTCGTCGGGCGGGAAAGCAAAGCCGGATGAAACGGACTATGTCAATCAGCTCCGGAAGAATATCGTTACGCGCAACCGGCTCGTGACCCTCGAAGATGTGCGTGCATTCTGCGCGGCCGAGCTGGGCGACCGCCTCCGGAAAGTTCAGGTAAAACCGCATTTCATGCCCGGCAAAATGCCCGGGCAGGGCTTCGTACGCTGCTTACAGATCGGCCTCACCCCCGCCGCACCCACACGCGACGACTGGGCCCGCGAATGCGAGAACCTGCAACTAAAAGTAACCCGCCTCTCCACCGGCATGTACCCCATCCAGGTAGTCATATCCAACAATCACTGACAACTACTGACCATTCCTGACCACAACAATCACAATGGAACCTCGTCCAGATCTGAAAGCCGAATTTATCGCCAGTTCCTGGCTCGAAAACGATCCCGCCGCGCAAATCCTTTTCCGCCCGCTGGGCAATTTCAAAAGGCGCAGCCACCGCGACATCGAAGACACGCGTGAGCTGGAAATAGGGAATTTCAAGGGTCAGGTAATCGCGTCCAACCGCAGCGGGATCTACGACCATTTGCCCGAGCAATTGTTCCATTTGCCGTCGTCGGCGAATTTGAATACCCTTAAAAAGAAAGTGGATGAGATACGTTTGCAACGCGAAAAAGAACAGAAATCACGGTTATTTTTTCTTCCGCTCGAACAGGAATTCTTTCTCAACCGCGTGAGCCTGGCACGTCTGGAACAATGCGCCTGGGAGCTTGGCCCGGATTCCGGGCTTCTTGACGAACTGAAAGCATTCTGGCAGGCACCGGCATCGCTGGATGAAGGCGTGTTTGTGCAATTACTTCCCTTTCTTCCGCTTGTGGCCGAAAATCGGGGGAACCTTGGCAAGGCGGCGGAAATCATGTCCATTGCATTGCGGCTACCGGTCGAAATCCGTGAGATTTTTGGCCTGAAATACCATTACAAGTCCGATGCAAGCATGGGCGACGCGCTGCTAGGCGCCGATACATCGCTCGGGGGCGAGCTGGACACTTATTTGCCGCAGATTGATGTCGATATAGAAGTGCCTGACGCGGCTACCCTTGCCAAATACCTCCACAACGAAAATTTCGATTCGCTGGTTACCTGGCTGCTCGGCTGGTTTATTCCGGTCGAATACGATTTCGCTGTATCGCTGAAACTTCCCGCGGAAGCCTCCGCATGCATGATCGCCTCCGGCGACGACTTTTCAGTACCGCTTGGCTACGCCACATTGGCTGCGAGCTAGCTGCATTGATTATCATCCATTTACACATAATAACCAAAAATGGCCCTTTTAACTCAAAAAACAGGCTAAACACAAGTTATTAACAGAATAGTAATATAAGCTACTTCGAAATTTATCTTGCGTTTCTGGTTTTTTACAATCAAATTTGCGGTTTCATTGAAATCCCGAATCTGAAAGTGAAGACTGTACGAGTGATTAACCAGGCCATCAGCTTAATGCTAGCCATCATGTTATTGATGGTGGCGGGGGCGCGCTCATGGTCGGATCACACGGATCGCGGAGCTTACAACGGTGCTAAAACAGCGGCAATTGCCAAGGACCTGTCAAAAAAGGCGGATGCCCAATCCGACCACGCAGACCAGCCCGAACTAAGCGCATTATCCCTGAATGCGGTCATTACGCCCGCCATTTCTTTCGGCTTTTACCAATACCTATACTTCCTGCCGCAACCTGTCTGGCATTTCGTCGCCAGAAAACTCGTTGTCAGGACTGCATTCAGCGAGCCGGTATTCCTGGTTTCTTATTTCCAGCGGGTTTTCGGCAGATTTATCGTCACCAACGCTCCATAGTGTGTTCGCGGGCTCATAGGCCCTGCATGTTCGCATTTTCAGAATGCCTGTGCCATTAAAAAATTCCGGCCGGGCGGTTTCTAACTGTATCTCAAGCATTTCAATTTAATTTTTTTACAAATGACCAACAAGAACGGGATAATCGCGTTGACGATCGTCATCGCCCTTATTAGCGTCTATTATCTCTCCTTCACTTTTGTGTCGCGCAATATCAAAGGCAAAGCGGTTGCCTATGCGACTGATGCGAAAGGCGAGGTGGATATGACCAAAAAACAGCATTATATCGACTCCCTGTGGCGTGAAGACGTATATCTCGGCCATACTTTGCAGGAAGTAATGGAGCGCGAGCTGAACCTCGGCCTCGACCTTCAGGGTGGTATGCACGTGGTATTGGAAGTAGCTCCTGCCGACATTCTGAAAGGAATGGCTGGCGGTAACGCACGCAGCGCTGCATTCCAGAATGCATTGAAAAAAGCAGGCGAAGATAAATCGGCCAGCAACAGCTCGTTTATCAACCGTTTTGTAAAAGCATATAAGGAAGCAGCTCCTAATACAAGCCTCGCTTCGGTATTCGCGACCAGCGCCAACCGCGGCAAGATCAACAGCAACTCGTCGGATTCCGATGTGATCAAGATGCTGAACACGGAGATCGACGGTTCTATCGACCGCGCATTCCAGATCACGCAGGCACGTATCGACAAATTCGGTGTGACCAACCCGAACATCCAGCGTTTGCCGGGCCAAAACCGCGTTTTGGTGGAGCTTCCGGGTGTGGATAACCCCGAGCGTGTTCGCCGCCTGCTTTCCGGCGCTGCGAAACTGGAATTTGCAGAAGTGTACCTCACACAAGAACTCGGTGCCGGCCTCGAAGGCCTGGGCCGCTACCTGACCCAGCAAGCTGAGATCGAAAAAGCTTCTAAGAAACCGGCCGCAACTGCTGCTGCTACCGATACTACCAAAAAATCAACCGATGGCGGCCTGGCTGCCCAGTTGGAGCAAAAATCGGATTCTACCAAAACTGACTCCGCTGCATTGGCCGCTCAAAGCGCTGCTTTGACAAGCCTTTTTGTACCGATGCCACAAGGATTGGGTGTTTATTTGAAAGACACCGCCCGCGCCAGCGAAATCCTTCGCCGTCCGGAAGTCCGCTCACTTTTCCCTGCCGACCTCGTGTTCATGTGGGACCGCAAAGGCACCGAAGCCGGTGGTAACCAGTTGATCCTGCCTTTGTATTTCATTAAGAAAACTAATGGCGAAGCTGCTATGGAAGGCGACGTGATCGTAGATGCTACGCACGACTACGACGACCGTGGCCGTCCGGAAGTAACCATGCGCATGAATGGCGAAGGTGCACGCAAATGGCGCTCACTCACGGCCCGCAGCGTAGGCCGTCCGGTAGCGATCATCATCGATAACCTGGTTTACACCGCTCCAACCGTACAAGGCGAGATCCCTAACGGTAACTCGTCCATCACCGGTAGCTTCACTGTGGAAGAGACCAAGGATATGTCGAACGTGTTGAAAGCCGGTAAACTACCCGCTCCGACGCACATTGTAGAAGAAGCCGTTGTAGGTTCTTCACTGGGCGCAGAGGCGATCAACGATGGTTTGTTGTCTTCGGCAGTAGGTCTTTTGATCGTACTCGTGTTCATGATAGCTTATTACAACCAGGCCGGTTGGATCGCCGACATCGCGCTTTTGATCAACTTGTTCTTCCTTTTGGGTGTAATGGCTTCGCTGGGAGCTGTTCTGACGCTTTCGGGTATCGCGGGTATCGTGCTTTCGATCGGTATGGCGGTGGATGCCAACGTACTGATTTACGAAGGTATCAAAACCGAGCTGGCATTAGGAAAGCCGTTTGCACAGTCGATCCGCGACGGTTTCAAACATTCATTGACCGCGATCATCGACTCCAACGTAACGACGCTTCTGACGGGTATCATCCTGTATACATTCGGTACAGGTCTGGTACTGGGTTTTGCGACCACCTTGGTGCTCGGTCTTTTGACTTCTCTTTTCAGCGCGATCTTCATTACCCGCCTGCTGCTTGAACAAAAGATCAAAAACGGCAAAACGTTTGCATTCTCTACTGCGCTGACCAAAAACTGGTTCCAGGACAACCACTTCGACTTTGTTTCGCAACGTCGTCGTTTCTACATCATTTCGTCGATCATCATCGCGATCGGTGTGGGTTCATTTATATTCAAAGGCTTCGGTCTGGGTATCGATTTCAAAGGCGGACGTTCTTATGTAGTTCGTTTTGAAAATAATGTGGATGCTGATGCGCTGCGTGCCAACATGGACGAAGTGCTCGGTTCGACTACCGAAGTGAAAACTTTCGGAGGCCAGGATCAGGTGAAAATCACTACGCCTTACCTCATTGAAGACACTACGCCGGAAGCTGACCAGAAGGCGGAAACGAAAATCCTCGAAGCAACCAAGAAAATCGCCAACAACCCTGCCAAGATCGTTAGCTCGAACAAAGTAGGGCCTACCATGGCAAAAGATACGCTTTGGAGCGCGGTTTACGCCGTATTGCTTGCATTGGCAGCCAACTTCGTGTACATCCTCATCCGTTTCAAACGCGTAGCATTCTCCTACGGTGCGGTAATGTCACTTGCGCACGACGTCGTGATCATCCTCGCGATCTTCTCGCTCTTCAACGGCTGGTTGCCATGGTCACTGGATATCGACCAGGCATTTATCGGTGCGATCCTGACCATGATCGGCTACTCGATGAACGACACCGTCGTAATTTATGACCGTATCCGTGACTACCTCGCCGACGACAAGGCGCGCGGACAGAGCCTTTCGACCGTTATCAACAACGCGTTGAACAGTACTTTGAGCCGTACGGCCGTAACCGGTATCTCGGTAATCCTCGTATTGATCGTTTTGATGATCTTTGGTGGAGCTGTTATTCGCGGATTTACCTTCTGTATGCTACTCGGGGTGATCGTGGGTACTTATTCTTCACTCTTTGTAGCGGCACCGATTGTGGTTGACCTGCTGCAGCGTCAAAAGAAAAATGAGCCGGCACCGGCGGTAGCAGATGCTGCTGCACCGGTAGCGACCAAAAAAGTTAAGGCTTAAAATAAAAGAATAAAAGAGGGTAAGTCTTGCACTTACCCTCTTTTTCTTTGGTGTCTATACGTAGTTAGCAAATTTTCTTTTAGCTTTATCAGACCATCATTTCTACAACAACGAACCTAATATATGGGAAGTCAACTCTGGATTAAGAAACCACTTGAAAAACTAATGCAGGAGTCTACCGGCGAGGGGAACCAGCTCAAACGCACACTCGGGCCCGGAAGCCTGATTGCGCTCGGGATTGGTGCCATCATCGGCGCGGGCCTCTTTTCCATCACCGGTGGAGCCGCAGCTAACCAGGCGGGCCCTGCTATCACCATCTCCTTTATCGTAGCGGCACTAGGCTGCGCATTCGCTGGCCTTTGCTATGCCGAATTCGCATCCATGATCCCGGTTGCCGGTAGTGCATACACTTATTCCTATGCCACCATGGGCGAATTTATCGCCTGGATCATCGGTTGGGACCTTGTACTTGAATATGCGGTGGGTGCAGCAACGGTAAGTATCAGCTGGAGCCGGTATCTGGTCAAGTTTTGCGAGGGTTTCGACGTGCATTTACCCACGGCTCTGACAGTTGGTCCGTGGGATGGCGGGATTATCAACCTGCCTGCTATCTTCATCGTGATCCTGATGAGCTTGCTTTTAATGAAAGGAACCGAGGAAAGTGCAACAGTGAACGGGGTCATCGTAGGGCTGAAAGTAGCCGTCGTGATCATTTTCATCGTCCTTGGTTGGAAATACATCAACGAATCGAACTACGTACCCTACATCCCTGACAATACGGGCAAATTCGGAGAATATGGATTCAGCGGTATCATACGAGCCGCGGCGATCGTGTTCTTTGCCTACATTGGTTTCGACGCCGTAAGTACTGCGGCGCAGGAAGCCAAAAATCCCAGGAAAGACATGCCGATCGGTATTCTGGGCTCGCTGGTGATTTGTACCATTCTATACATCCTTTTTGCACACGTAATGACCGGTGTAACTCCATACACCTCATTCAAAGGTCAGGACGGTATCGCACCAGTTGCGGTAGCGATCGAGTCCATGGGTACTGCTGATGCCAGCGGCGCCATTCATCCCGACTATCCGTGGCTGAACCGAGCGATTATCGTTGCAATCCTCGCAGGTTACGCATCTGTGATCCTGGTAATGCTCTTAGGTCAGAGCCGCGTGTTTTTCAGCATGAGCAAAGACGGTCTGCTGCCACGCGTATTCTCGGCGGTACACCCCAAATTCCAGACACCCGTTAAGAACAATACCATGTTCCTCGTGTTTGTAAGCCTTTTCGCGGCATTTGTGCCGGCGCGTGTGGTGGGCGAAATGACCAGTATCGGTACGCTGTTCGCGTTTATCCTTGTTTGTATCGGCATCATTGTCATGCGCAAGCAAATGCCGAACGCGCCGCGTGCGTTCAAAACACCATTGGTTCCACTGGTACCGATCCTCGGGGTCGTTACCTGCTTTTTCATGATGGCGTTCCTGCCGTTGGATACCTGGATCCGTCTGTTTGTGTGGATGATCATCGGATTTGATGTGTATTTGTATTACGGCATCAAAAACAGCTTCCTCTCGAACAGATTGCCGGCTTCCATTGCGAAAGGCAGCAAAACGGTAGCTCTGGTAGGAATTGTGCTGGCTGTAATGCTCGCTGTCATCGCCTATTTCCACCATCTGCAAACAGAGGGCACAGATACCGGTATCTACTATTTCTCACTGATTTTTGCACTGATCCACCTGGTAACCTTTGGTATTGCGCAAACCAAGAAGGCATAACCAAAATACATACCCAAGCAAAGAGGCCATTCCGTTTCGGAATGGCCTCTTTCAGTTTATTAAATATTGATATTAAAACCTCGACAGCACCTTTTCCGAAATCGTCTGCCCTATGGACAGCGACGACGTTGCGGCAGGAGATGGTGCATTACATACATTAATGGCCGTCTTGTTTTCGATAATAGAAAAATCGTCCAGCAAACCGCCATCGTAGTCGCACGCCTGTGCGCGTACGCCCGAGCCGCCTGGAACGAGGTCGCCGCTCTGGATTTCGGGGATCAGGCCTTGCAATGCTTTGGTAAATGCCGCTTTCGAGAATGAGCGGTAATATTCTCCCATTCCGGTGCGCCAGTATTTCATTGCAACTTTGCGGAAACCCGGCCAGGAAAGCGATTCCAGCAGTTCCGGCACATTGATGTCGAGTTTATCATAACCTTCTCTTCTGAATGCAAAAACCGCATTCGGGCCTGCTTCGATTCCACCTTCGATCATGCGCGTGAAATGCACGCCCAGGAAGGGGAAATTCGGGTCGGGCACAGGGTAAATGAGGTTTTTGACCAGGTAATGCTTCTCCGGGCGGATCTTGTAATACTCCCCGCGAAACGGAATAATGCGGACATTGATATTGTCCGGCTGCGTGAGCTGTGCCACCTTGTCGGAATAAAGGCCCGCGCAATTCACGACCAGCTTCGTTTCAAACACGTTTCCGCTTCCCGTAATCACTTCCGAATGCGTGTTGCGGTTCTTTACGTCCGTTACTTTCTCGCCGAAACGAATTTCACCGTCGAGCTTCCGGAAGCTTTCCGCATATTTTTCGCTCACTGCTTTATAGTCGATAATACCGGTATAGGGCACCCAAATGCCTTCCAGGCCCTTTACATGTGGCTCTATCTCCTTAATTTCCGCCTCCGAGATCATCCGGTTTTCCGTCAGGCCGTTCTGGTTGCCGCGCTCGAAAAGGTTGCGCAGCAATGGCCGCTGCTCTTCGGTGGTCGCCACCACTATTTTTCCACACAAATCATAAGCGACTCCTTCCTTTTCACAGAAATCAATGAGCATCCGGTAGCCTCTGATGCAGTTAGTCGCTTTCAGGCTCCCCGGTTTGTAATACAATCCTGAATGGATCACACCGCTGTTATGGCCCGTCTGGTGTTTGGCCACTTCGTTTTCTTTTTCGAGCAGAAGAACTTTTAATGAAGGCCGCTGCTCCTTGATCCGGAGCGCCGTTGCGAGGCCTACAATGCCGCCGCCTATGATGGTAATGTCGTACATATCT
Source organism: uncultured Dyadobacter sp. (assembly GCA_966211825.1). Lineage (GTDB taxonomy): Bacteria > Bacteroidota > Bacteroidia > Cytophagales > Spirosomataceae > Dyadobacter. Next base: position 17,748 of record CBIHPQ010000074.1, read on the forward strand.
TCAAATACTTTTTCCTTACTATCCGGGGAAGGATATTTTCCCCATTGAAACGCCGGGCACACCTTTCTTCCCGCCGAAATGGGCCGATTCTCCCGCTACCGCCTCATTGGCCAGCACCGCGAACAGTACCGCTTCCTTGGCGTCGCCGGATACGCCCAGCTCGTCTATCACACGAATTTTTTGACCTAACAATCTCCCGATTGCGCCCATCAGCACCGGATTATGCGCGCCGCCCCCGCTCGCATACACCTCGAACACCTCTCCCGCAGGCATTGCATTGTGAACCGCTTCCGAAATTGTCTCCGCGCTGAATTGGGTCAGGGTAGCAATGAGGTCGTTCGGTTTAATCGCGTTTCGGCCGGATAGCTGCATGGCATTGCCGACGTAATCGATGCTGAACACTTCGGGGCCGGTTGTTTTGGGAAATGGCTGTTCAAAAAACGGCGCATTTTTGAGCGCTTTCAGCAATGCATCATCGATGACGCCACTCGCCGCAATGCTTCCGTTTTCATCAAAAGGTTTCCCGAAATGCTGCCGTGTGAATGCGTCGATCAATGTATTGCCAGGACCGGTATCGGTCGTGAAAACCGAAGAAGCATCAAGATTTCCGGGCAGAAATGTAAAATTGGCGATACCACCCATGTTCAGCAATATCCTGTTTTCTCCTTTTTTGGAAAAAAGAAAATAATCGCCGTAAACAGCCAGAGGCGCACCCTCGCCGCCTGCCGCAATGTGTTTCTGCCTGAAATCACTGAGCGTTATAATGCCGGTTTTAACCGAAATGTGGTCGCCATCGCCGATCTGTAATGTCGCGTTGGGAAAACCTGCTATCCCGTGCTGCTTTTGCGGAGCGTGAAAAACGGTTTGCCCATGGCTGGCAATCAGATCGATTTCCGACGCGCCTATGCCCCATTCATCGAGGCATTCGAGGATCATCTGCCCGTGTTGTATGCCTATAAAAGGGTTGAGTAAGCATAATTGTTGAAAATCGATCTGCCTTTTGGCAAAAATCTCCCGGACTGCGCTTCTGAAACCGTCGTCATAAGGCACTGTTTTGAAATGCTCCACCTTCAATTGCGTCTCCGGACCGTTGCCATCCACGCGGCAAAGCGCCACATCCAGCCCGTCGAGCGAGGTGCCCGACATGAGGCCGATGATCAGGCGCGACTGCTTGCGGCTAAGCGCGTAAAGCTTTTCAACGTGTTCTTTCACTGGTGGTATTGCTAAAAAACGGGCCAGCCTTTGAATGAGCTGGCCCGATTGGATTCGTTGGAAACAGTGTTAGCCGTTGCTGGCGCCCTCCGGCGGCGGGCCACCGGCAGGTTTCGGAGGTCTCCGGTTATTATTTCTGTTGTTCCTGTTTCCTTCGTTATTGTTGTTATTACCCTTATTTCTGGGCGCTTCGTTGGGATTGTTCCCTTTGTTCTTCGCTCCTTCATTGGGGTTGTTACCCTTGTTCTTCTGGCCTTCATTCGGATTGTTACCCCGGTTTCTCGGCTCCTGATTAGGGTTATTCCCCCGGTTTCGCGGCTCTTCGCCCGGCTTGTTACCACGGTTCTTAGGTTCTTCGCCGCCGTTATTTCCCGGGTTGGAGCTGTCCTGGTTTTCAGCACCGCTATTTTCAGCGCCTCCGCCATTTCCGCGGTTTTTACCCGACCGGCTTTTCTTCTTTTTCTTCTTTTTCTGCTCGTCGCTGTACTTTTTGTCCAGGTTTTCCAGGTCGCTGTTAAGCTTACCGGGCACTCTGTCGGCCCCTTTTTCAGGCTCTGGCGTCAGGATTTCTAGCGATTCCGGGATGATATCCTTTTTATTCAACTCAATGATTTCCAAAACCTTGTCGATGGGGACAGGGTACCAGTTCGTATCCTTGTCAAACCCGAACCACATGATTTTCTTGAAAATATCCGTCTTCTGCAATGTAGCAACGCCCTTTTTTGTTTTCAG
>CBIHPQ010000075.1:0-19494 GCA_966211825.1 uncultured Dyadobacter sp.
ATGCTCCCGACGCTCACCCCGAGGGTTTCGTTGTGCCGCGCCGACCATGCTGCTTTGGCGGACGCTACCATGGCTTTGGTAGGCGAGCAGCCGTCATTGACGCACGTCCCGCCGACCCATCTTTTTTCAATTAATGCTGTTTTTAAACCTGATTCGGCCAGTCTGCGGCAAAGCGGAGTACCTGCCTGACCTGCGCCGATCACAATAGCGTCGTAATGTTTCATAAAGGAAATGGATTGGTAACCGGTACTTTGCGTCCAAAAGCATGGACCATCCGGATTTTACGTATAGACATAATAAAAGCGTGCCGGGTAGGGCACGCTTTCTTTCAATGTAAACTGTATGAGTAGGAAAAAAGAGTTCTCGAAGGTCAGGCGAAATAGGCCAGCGCGCTTTCCTTATCTACCTGGATTTGCTTGACGAGCAAATCGAGCCCGTTGAATTTCTGCTCCGGTCGAAGATAATGAAGTAATTCCAGTTCGAGATCCTCGCCGTAAATTTCTTTGTCAAAGTCAAATAGGTGCGCTTCGATGGTCCGCACCGTGCCGTCCACGGTAGGCCGCACGCCGATATTGAGCATTCCTTTCAATACCTGCTCCTGGTACACGGCATGGATCAAGTACACGCCGTTCATCGGGATCAGCTTATATGGTTCGTGCACGTAGAGGTTGGCAGTAGGAAAGCCGATGGTGCGTCCCAGTTGTTTCCCTTTTACCACAGTTCCCGAAAGTGAATAGGCGCGGCCCAGCAACTCGTTGGCTTCGTGAATGTGGCCGGTAATAAGCGCCTTACGAATGCGCGACGAGCTGATGGCCGTATGTTCGATATCTTCCCTGGGAATTTCCTCCACTTCGAAACCGTACTCCGAGCAGTTTTTTTGCAAAAATTCAAAACTGCCCTCCCGGTTGCGGCCAAAGCGGTGGTCGTAGCCGATAACCAGTTTTTTGGTACCGATCTTCTCTACCAGAATTTGTTTGATAAACTCGTCGGAAGTGAGCTCGGAGAAAGAACGCGTAAAAGGTACAATCGCAAGATGCTGGATACCGAGCTTTGAAAACAGCTCTATTTTCTCTTCAATCGTCGAAAGCAGTTGCAGGTCCTGGCTATCCTCGGACACTACCGTGCGGGGATGCGGCCAGAAAGTCAGTACCACCGATTCGCCGCCCGATTGCTCGGTAATTTCTTTGAGACGGGCCAGTATTTTTTGATGTCCCAGATGCACCCCGTCGAAAGTGCCGCTGGTTACGACGCCATATTCCAGTTTTTCAAAGGAATCCAGGCTGTGATAAATATTCATTCGTCAACTTCCAAATTCAAAGCCACTCGTTTCTGATGGATGAAAGCCGTGAGCTCCCACGCATCTTTCAGTCCGAAATCCCCGATCCTGGTCCGGCAAAGCTTGCTCATGTACGCGCCGCTGCCCGCCAGCACCCCGAAATCGCGAACCATACTGCGAATATAAGTACCTTTTGAACAAATGATCCTAAAATCGACGGAAGGAAAGTGGGTTGCATCTATTTCAAACAGCTTGATTTCCACAGCCCGCTTCTTGATCTCTGCATCCTCACCACGCCGCGCGAGCTTGTAGGCACGCACACCGTCGATTTTGATAGATGAAAAAAGCGGCGGGACCTGCTCGATATGGCCTGTGAGTTGCTGCCGTGCATTTTCGAGCACCTCCGGCGTAATGTGGTCGGTGGGGTACTCGGTATCGACGTCGGTTTCCAGGTCAATCGAAGGCGTTGTTTTGCCTAAAACCAATGTGCCGGTATATTCCTTTTCCTGCGCCTGGTAATTGTCGATCTGTTTGGTTTTTTTACCCGTACAAAGGATCAGCAGGCCGGTAGCGAGCGGGTCCAAGGTACCGGCATGGCCGATCTTTTTAAATTTGCAAGCTCTTTTAAGCTTGTTGGCCACATCAAATGAAGTCCACGTCAACGGCTTGTCAATTAAAATGACCTCGCCTTCGTCGGGTATGTTTTCTTCTTGTTTCAAATTGGGGGGATTTAGCGGCTAAACAACGTCCAGCTTATAGCCTGACGCCAGCAGACCAAGGAGAACAAGTCCAAGGATAATGCGGTAGTAGCCGAAAACCTTGAAGCCGTATTTGGTCAAAAAGCTGATAAAGAACTTGATCGCCAGCATCGCAACGACAAATGCTACTGCATTACCGATGAGCAATGTCTGAATATCTTCTTTCTGAATGGTATCGTACGTTTTCAGAAGCTTGTAACCTCCCGCTGCCGCCATGGTAGGCACCGCCAGGAAGAACGAAAATTCGGCCGCCTGCTTTCTCGACAAGCCGTTGAGCATACCGCCGATAATGGTCGAAGCGGAGCGTGAAACGCCCGGGATCATGGCGATACATTGGAAAAAGCCGATTTTCAACGCGGTCGGGAAGGTGATCACCTTTTCGCGGGTGTCGTTGGCAATGCGGTCGATAAAAATCAGTACGAAACCTCCGAGCAGCAGGGAAATAGCAACTACCCACACGTTTTCGAGCAACGTATCGATGAAATCGTTCAGCAGGAAGCCGATCACGGCTGCCGGAAGAAATGCCACGAAAAGTTTGAAATAGAAATCGGTAGTCTGGAAAAAACGCTTCCAGTAAAGCACGAGTACGGAAAGTATAGCGCCAAACTGGATGTTAACCGTGAACATTTTGGTGAATTCCAGATGGCTGATCCCCATGAATGAGGAGGCTATGATCATGTGCCCGGTAGAAGAGATGGGCAAAAACTCGGTAATTCCTTCAACAATTGCTAAAATAATGGCCTGCCAGATGCTCATGAATGGGTGGGTTTACGGAGGATCGCCCAGAACTCGATGATGAAGCCCGTAATGGTAACAAGGGGGCCAAGGGTGAGGCCAAGGAAGCCGAAACCAAATTCTTCGCCGTCAAAGGTCATGATCAGGAAGCCCGCGAGGATCACTGCGATGCCGATGAGCATCATCACATAATTGGATGATGAAAATGGAAGTTCATTTTTTGAAGTACTCATAACGTTTATTTATCGGTTACTGTTCTTGAATATCTGACAGAGGAATGCGGGAAAATGCGGGGCGGTCGCCCGATCAATACAGATCGTCCAGCGCCATACGCAGGTAACGCGCCAGCGACTGGTAAGTGCTCGCTACGCCGATGGCCAAACCGAGTATCAGCACGCAGGCAACGAGGATCACGATCTTGTCGTATTCTTGCAGCATGGCCAGGCCTTCCACATTGCGGATCGCCAGCTGTTGCAGGCCGATCAGCAGGAGTGCCGCTATCACGCCGCCGATGAGCCCCTGGATTGCGCCGCGCATTACATAAGGTTTCTGGATAAAGCCATTGGTAGCGCCCACAAGCTGCATACTGCGGATCAGGAAGCGCTGTGAATAGATGGCCAGTTTGATCGTGTTGTTGACCAGCAATACAATGATAATCAGCATAATCAACGCGAAGCTTGCCAGTACGATGTAGATTTTGGTGACGTTGCGATTGATATTATCGGCCAGATCTTCCTGGTACACCACTTCATACACGCCCTTCACCTGGTCCAGTTCTTTTTTGATCTGTTGCAGCTTTGCTTCTTCAAAATATTCTTCCTGGATTTTCACGCGGTAGCTGTCGCGCAGGGGGTTCTCGCCGAGAAAAGTAGCGAAATCTTCTTTGGTCCCTTCGATGAATTCCTTGGCTGCTTCTTCTTTTGAGACAAATGTAATGGCCTTTGTTTCAGCGGATTTGAGCACAAAGGGCTTGGCCTGGATTATACTGAGTATGGAATCCTGCCCGGCCTTGGAAACTTCTTTGTTAACGAACACCCTTACTTCGATGTTCTGGCGGATAATGGATACCAGCTTTTTAGATTGGATCACCAGAAGCCCGCAAAAACCGATCAGAAACAATGCAGCCGTGAGGCTCATGACGATCATTGCGTTGGGGTAGCTCCCTATCTTCTTTTTTTTAGGCATAACAGCGTAGGATTTCGCTCGTCGTTGGTTCGGTTTGCTGGAAAACGACTCGGGCAAAAATAAGGATTAAAATTTCAAAACAGCCCTTTGTGGGACGATCCTTAACTATTTTTAACTATAAAGACGGTTTCAGTTCCTTCTTCCCATTTCGTCGCGGATCTTCGCGGCTTTTTCGTAGTCTTCTTTTGCAAGGGCGTCGTCGAGCATGCGCTGCAACTCGTCGAAGCTGAGGTCGCGGAGCGAATCCTTTGAGCCGGAAGGGCGGATGGTCTCGCGAACGGCGTCTTCGTCCTCATCTTCCTCCTCGGTCATCGAGCTCGAAACGATGCCGGCCTCGGACAAAATGGTTTCGTAAGTATAAATAGGAATGTCAAAACGCAGGCCGATCGCGATGGCGTCGGACGGACGGGCATCAATCTCCACTTCGCGGAGGTTGTCGGTGCAAACGATCTTGGCGTAGAAAATGCCCTCTTTGAGATCAGAAATGACGATTTCCTTTAATGTATAATTCATGCCGTCGGCGAACGACTTGAACAGGTCGTGCGTCATCGGGCGGTTGGGGACTATGTTTTCAATCTGGACGGCAATAGCCTGGGCCTCGAATACACCGATTATGATGGGCAGCCTGCGGTTGCCGAGTTCTTCTCCAAGTACCAATGCGAACGAACCGGCTTGGGATTGGCTTGGTGAGAGCCCCAGAATTTCTAACTTGATTTTTTTCACGTTTAATTAAATGCGCAAATGGTTAACAGTCGTGGTGAATAAGGCCAGGTTAACCCATGTTGATTTTCAACGAATTAACATGTAAACCTGGTAAAGTGTTCCTGTTTGAAAAGCGCCATTGGCGGATCAAAGGTGCAAAAATAAATAACCCTTACTGCATAAAAAAATGCTGTAAGGGTTAAGATTCGACGGCTGTTACCGGACAGAAAACCAAAAGGGGTTAATCAGTTGATTTTTAGCTTCTTTTTCACGTTCTGTTCTTTCAATTAATTTGAAAAAATAGGCCTGTAACCACTATTTAAGGCTTTTTGCGGCTTCGGTCAATTTGGGCAGGATTTCGAACACATCGCCTACAATTCCATAGTCCGCTGCCTTGAAGAATGGCGCTTCCGGATCTTTGTTGATCACGACGATGCATTTCGAGCCGTTCACACCGGCGAGATGCTGGATAGCACCCGAAATACCGCAGGCAATGTAGAGGTTCGGCGCTACTTTAATGCCCGTTTGACCTATATGTTCGTGATGCGGACGCCAGTCGAGGTCGGAAACCGGTTTGGAACAGCCCGTTGCCGCGCCCAATGCTTTTGCGAGGTCGATCAGCGGCTGCCAGTGCTCGGGGCCTTTCATCCCGCGGCCTCCCGAAACGATAATTTCCGCCTCGGTAAGCGATAGTTCCGAATCAGCTTTTTCTACACTTACGACGCTGGCCGTAAAATCACCATCGCGCAATGCAGGCGCGAACGTCTCGACTGTCGCATGGGCGCCGGTCAGGCCCGCTTCATCTATCTCCACGGCGTTCTTGCGAACTACCAGCACTTTGATATCCGATTTGATCTCCGTCGTAGCAAATGCCTTACCGGTAAAAATGCTGCGTGTGACTTTAAAACCGCCGTCCGTTTCGGGCAATGCCGTCACGCCGGAAACGATACCGGCTTTCAGTTTCGCTGCGGCACGGGCCGCCATTGCGTCGCCGAGACCGGATTTGGATAGAATAATGATCTTGCTGCCTTCTTGCGTGGCCGCCTGCACGAGCGCGTCCGCATAAGCGAGACTGTTTTCGTGTTCCAGTTTGGCATCGGCAGCGTGAAGCACCTTCGCCGCACCGTATTGTCCGGCCTTTTCGAGTTCGGCTTTTTCGGCCTTTCCCAATGCCAGCACCACTGCCTGGCCACCGGTTTTTTCTGCCACTTTCGCGCCGTAAGCCACCGCTTCCAGCGAAGTTTTCTTGATTGAACCGTTATCGAGTTCTACATATATAAGGACTGACATGCTCTTTTGCTTTTGAATGAAAAAAATAGGTAGGCGGTGTTACAGCACTTTCGCCTCCGTTTGCAGCAGTTTGATGAGCGTTTCGGCCTCGCTCGCGGGTATCATCCTGCAAGCGCCTTTCGGGGCCGGCAACTGATACTTCTGCGGTGCCGTCATCTCATCTACCGAAACCGGTTCTACCACATTCAGCGGCTTGGTACGCGCCGTCATAATGCCCCGCATATTCGGGATCTTCCATTCGGCGATGGGTTCCTGGCAGCCCAGCACAAGCGGGAGGGGCGCTTTCAGGACTTCCTTCCCGCCGTCGATTTCTCGGGTAATGGTGGCATTGCTGCCTTCCAGGTCGAGCTTCATTACCGGGGAGTAGGAGGGAATGCCGAGCATTTCGCCCACCAGCCCGTGCACCACGCCGCTGTTATAATCGATCGATTCACGGCCCATCAGGATGAGGTCGTAGCTGTTCTGACTGGCGATGTGGGCAATTTGGGCAGCCACGAAATACGAATCCTGGGGATCGGCATTCACGCGGATGGCATCGTCGGCGCCGATCGCGAGCGCTTTGCGGATCTGCGGTTCCGCGTCGGCTTCGCCCACGTGCAGGACGGTGAGACTTCCGCTATTTTGCTCCTTCAATTCCACGCCGCGGGCCAGGGCATAATCGTCATACGGTCCGATGATGAATTGCACACCGTTTTTATTTAGTTTGGTGTCGTTGTCGGTGAAGCTTATCTTGGCAGTTGTATCGGGGACATTAGTTATACAAACGAGTATTTTCATGATGGTATGGTTACTTATCTTTGCGTTTGATGAGAACAACTTTGCCCGGGCAAATTAAAGGAAAAGTAAATAGTATGCAAGCATAATAATATCAATGAATAACTCCTTACTCGACAGTTTACTCGCCTTTTACGAAGAAGACCCGGCGGACCCGTTCAATGCCTACGCGCTCGCGATCGAGTACGCCAAATCCGACCCGAAAGAGGCGGAGCGTTTTTTTGATATCCTTCTTGAAAAACATCCGGATTACCTCGCGACCTATTATCACGCTGGCGCATTTTTTGCTGAATTGGAAAAAATAGAAAGAGCGGAGGAAATTTATCAGAAAGGTGTGGAACTGGCACAGATTCAGAAGAATGCCAAAGCGCACCGGGAGTTACTCTCGGCCTATAACAACTTTATGGATGAGCTGGAAGACTGACCTCATGGGCGGTTAATTTGCGGTTTTGACGAAAATAGGCTATCTTTCTGGAAGATCCTGCACAAACCGGGAATATCACTCCTGTCGTATCCCTCCGCTCAGTCAAGATTTGTATTGTAGAAACTGCCGGTATAGAGCAGAAAATTATTCATGGTCATTATGGAAAAGGAAGCATTCATCCCGCTTGTAGTTAAGTGGGCACAGTCGCACGGGTTTAAGGATATTCAGGCTAACATGGAAGGGTATGAGACACCCAAATCCTACGAAAGGGCCGCCGACAACACCCGTTTTACGCCCGATGTAACCGGCGTAAACATGTTCAACCGCCATTATCTGGAAGTTTGCATTAAAACAGACCAGATGCGCGGACATATCTCGAAATGGAAACTGCTAAGTGAATTGGCAGGCATGAAGGGAGCAAAGTTATACCTTATGGCACCGCGCGGACATGTGCGCTTCGCACGGGAAGCGGTGGATCAGTACAACATCCCCGCCGAAGTTGTCAAGATTGACTAATGGTCAGAAGTGGTCATTTGTAGTCAGAAATGGTCAGGTGTAGTCAGGTGTTGTCATTGTGATATTTCGCAGATAACAATCCTACAACACTTGACAATACCTGACTACAACTGACAAAACTTGACTACAACTTACCCAGTTTTAAGCCTGCGGATATTTCCACTCGCCGCGGTAATTCCGGCTAAGCAACTTGTTTGCTTCCTCATCGCCGGGAATGATTTCTTTTTCTCCATCCCAAACAATGCTTCTTCCCAGTTTGTAGGAAAGCATACCCAACAGCGCCACATTCGTAGAGCGTTGTCCCACTTCTATTTCGGAGATCGGCGGCTTATTGCTTTTGATAGATTCCAGGAAATTCGCCCAGAGCTGCTGGATATTCTGGTCGTCGGGCTTGTTGAGCTGTGCGTCCTGGTGGATCACCGGCTTGTTCGGATTGGTCGGGTAGAAAGTCCAGCCATCGAGCCAGCCCATATGGAATGTGCCCTCGGTGCCGTAGAAATAAACGCCTACTGCCTGGTTGGGATGCGTTTTTTCGGCATTATTCGCCGCGAAATTGCGGTGCTCCCATTCCAATGTAAAACCATCGAAGTCATATACTGCCACCTGATGATCGGGCGCATCGGTATTGTCCTGCCGGATCGCCCGGCCGCCGGTGGAGTAGATTTTCTTCGGATACTTCTGCTCCGACCACCACAGCACCTGATCGAGCCAGTGAATGCCCCAATCGCCCAAAGTACCATTTGCGAAATTGAGGTACCCGCGGAAGCCTTTCGGGTGGATCGTCTTATTATAGGGGACAAGCGGGGCTGGTCCGCAATAGAAATCCCAGTCGAGCCCTTGCGGCGGTTCCGAGTCGGGCGTTTTCTGGCCCGGGCCTCCTCCGTAATGCACGAAAGCACGCGCCATTCCGATCTTTCCGGCCTTTCCGGATTTCAGAAATTCCATTCCCGATACGTTATGCGGGGATACGCGCCGGTGTGTACCCACCTGTACGATGCGCCCGTGCTTGCGCGTAGCGTTCACCATCGCGCGGCCTTCCTTAATGGTATGTGAAATAGGCTTTTCGACATAAACGTGCGCACCGGATTCGATGGCCGCAATGCAGCACAGTGCATGCCAGTGGTCGGGCGTGGCTACGATCACGATCTCGGGCTTTTCCTTAGCCAGCATCTCGCGGTAATCCTTGTAGAGTTTCGGCTTGTCGGGAGTCAGTTTGGAGAAGACTTCCGAGCAGATTTTGAGCTGGTTCTGGTCTACATCGCACAATGCCACCAGCTTTGATTCTCCCGCCTGCACGGCGCAGCGGAGGATATTCGTCCCCCACCAGCCCGCGCCGATCAGCGCCGTGCGGTAGGGCGCTGCCCGCTTCAAGGCGGTGAGCAGCGGCAGCGACGAGAATGCAGCACCCGCAAGCGCCGACTTTTCAATAAATGTTCTGCGATCCATTTTAAACAGGTTTCGGTTTTTGAAAACGATTATTTGCCTTTAAGCTTTTCGACCAGCCAGTTGTTCATGATGTCGCGTTCGTCGGAATAAGTCCAGTGGCCGGTGTCGAGGTACAGTTTCAGTTCTTTGGGTGCGGTAGTGACATTGTACGCGGCGTACATGGAAGTGGGAGGGCAGGTTTCGTCGTTGAAGCCCCAGATGTACAAGCCGGGCGCTTTCACGCGTCTTGCAAAGTTGACCACGTCGTAATAAGAAACCGTGTTGAGCTTTTCCTTCGTATTGTTTGTTTTGACGCCGTTTTTATCAAAGTAATGCGGCCATCCGCCGGCGCGGCCATGCAGGTAGCCCGTCACGTCGCTCAATGCAGGATAAAAGGCGCCGAGCCATTTCACGCGCGGATCGAGTCCGGCTGTGATGATCGATAATGCACCGCCCTGGCTTCCGCCGGTGACAGCAAGGTTTTTGCCATCATATTGCGGCAGGCTGGTGAGGAAGTCGTTCGCGCGGACGCAGCCGAGGTATACGTGTTTATAGTAAAATTTATCCTTATCATCCAGGTTATAAGCAGGATAACCATTCAGTACGCCCTGCCCCATATCCAGGTAAACAGACGGGTCCATAGTCACCGGAATGCCATGGATGCCTATTTCCAATGTAATAATTTCCTTGTCGGCTGTCGTTACATCGCCATAGTAAGCCCGCACACCGGCTCCTGGGACGCGAAGCAGCGCAGGGTATTTGCCTTCTTTTTTTGGAATACTTAAAATGCCGTACACGCGCACGCCCGGACGGTTATTTTGTAGGTTCAAATGGTACACGTTGGTCTTTTCGGTGCAGCGATCGGGTAGCAAAGTCATTTTCGCGTCCATCGGAACGGCAGCCAGTTCTTTTTTTGCATTGTCCCAGAAAGTATCGAAATCTTCCGGATTGGCGACTGTCGGCTGGATTTTCAAAGGATCGAATCCCGCTGTGGCCAATCCGCGGAACTCTGCGCCATCGACGGTTGCCCAGGCGATGCAGCGGAGGAATCCCGGTGTTTTGAGCGTTCCGCCGTCGACGGTCAATGTGCCGTTGGCAGCCGTTTTGGTTTCTTTAATGGTAGGGTCCAGTTTTTCCAGCCCTATCTCATAGCGAACCTGTGCATTTTTGACCGGGTTGCCATTGCGCAGCACGCTGATCGAAAATTGTACTTTATCCCCTGACTTGTAAGTCCAGTCGTCGCGATCGGCAGTGACGATCACTTCCACGGGCCGGCGCGCGGGCTGCGCGTGGAGGGATAGAATGGTTATCCAGATAAATAATTGACTCAGTAAAAAGCGATTTTTCATAGACCGGCAATTTGTTCTATTTTGTGATCATTTATGGTTTGCATTGTGAGTTAAAGGGTAAAAACGCGCGAATCTTTATATGTAACCTCATTTTTTTTGTGATTTGGATTAATTTGCCGCCGTTTAAGAAGCATTTGGCATTATAGCAGATCAGTTACAGCATTGGAGCCAGTCAGGATCAATAAGTTTATCAGTGAAACCGGTTTCTGTTCGAGAAGGGAAGCCGACAAGCTCGTGGAGCAGGGCCGCGTTACGCTTAATGGCCGCCAGGCCGTTTTGGGCGACAAGGCGACAGATGGTGACGATGTGCGCGTAAACGGCAAGCCGCTCAAATCCAAAAAGGCAGGGGTTTACATTGCATTCAACAAGCCGGTAGGCATTACCTGCACCACCGAGCGCCATATCAAAGGCAATATCATCGACTATATCCGCCATAAGGAGCGCATTTTTCCGATCGGCCGGCTCGATAAGCCTTCGGAAGGGTTAATATTCCTGACCAGCGACGGCGACATCGTGAACAAGATCCTGCGTGCGGGGAACAATCATGAAAAAGAGTATGTGGTGACCGTTAACAAGCCGATTACTCCCGATTTTATTCAAAAAATGTCGTCCGGCGTGCCCATTTTAGGGATTATTACGAAGAAATGCTTTGTGCGGAAGGATAGCAGTTTTGTCTTTACCATTATATTAACGCAGGGCCTTAACCGGCAGATCCGCCGCATGTGCGAATACCTGGGTTACAATGTGACGAAACTGAAACGCGTCCGGATAATGAATGTGACGCTCGAAAACCTGCCGACGGGCAAATGGCGTGATCTGACTCCTGCTCAAATGGATGCGATCAATGAGGCTGTGGCACATTCGACCAAGACGGAAGAAGGGTCGCAGGTGGATGATTGGGATGAATAAGGTGTAGGGCGGGAGGGGAAAGGTGGGGTTTTTGAAACGGTTATGATATATGGTTCGATTTCTGCTTTTGTTTCTCTTGTGTGGTCAGGCGGTGTTGGCTCAGGGGCCCGATACGCTTTTGCTTGACAAGCTGCTTCGGGGCCGGCCTGAATTGTTTGGTAAAATCCTGAATCATCCGCAAAGGAACCAGGTCCAGATTCTCTACACACAGATTGACCGGGACGCGAACAATGTTCCGCATTTCAAAAGTTTCAGCTACAACCTCGACGACCTGCATTACTTTTTTCCGGCAAGCACGGTGAAACTCCCCACTGTGATTTTTGCTTTGGAAAAATTGAATGAACTGAAAATCAGGGGTCTTACCCGTACGAGTGCGATGATTACGGGCGCCGATTTTGCGAAACAAACGTCGGTGGAAAGCGATAGCACAGCCGCTAACGGCCTGCCTTCTCTGGAACATTACATCAAGAAAATACTCCTGGTAAGTGATAATGACGCTTATAACCGGCTCTATGAATGGGTCGGCCGGGCGGAGATCAACGAGCGGTTGCGGAAAAATGGCCTGAGTACCAGCCGGATTCTGAACCGGTATGCAGTGAAGGATACCGAGGAAACTTCGCGACACACCAATCCGGTGCGTTTTTATAATGGAAAAAAGTTGCTGTACAGCCAACCCGGGCAGTTTGATCCGAACAATTACCCGCTGAACCTGACTAACATTTCGATGGGACGGGCTTACATGGATAGCTCCGACCGGCTGGTAGAGAAGCCATTCGTGATGGCCAATAAAAATGCATTCAGCCTGACGGATCAGCAGAAGGTCATGAAAAAACTCCTTTTCCCGGAAGCTTTTAAGGAAAGTGAGCGATTTCACCTTACGCAGGATGATTATAGGGTGATTTACACTTACATGAGCAAGTTGCCGAACGAAAGTGATTTTCCACGCTACGATCCTGCCGAATATTGGCCGCTCTATGCCAAATTCCTGTTTTACGGAGCCGAAAAGGAGGCCGGGCCGAAACCCGGGATGAGGATCTTCAATAAGTATGGCGACTCCTACGGATTTATCATCGACAATGCATATGTTGTTGATTTTCAAAATGGTGTGGAGTTTATGCTGAGCGCTGTCGTGCAGTCGAACGAGGATGGTGTCTATAATGACGACCGTTATGAATACAAGGAAGTTTGCTACCCATTCATGAAGAACCTCGGGCGGTTGATTTATGAATATGAATTGGCAAGAGACAAGAAATATAAGCCTGATCTCTCTAAATTCCGGATGGACTACTGACTTCTGAACGCCGCTCGGCGACGCAAAATGAAGAGTATTACCATCAAAAGGCGAAAATGCTTTATATTAGGTTTTCCTAAACCTCAATTTCCTGATGAATAAGTTACATTCCCCCTCGCTCCGCCTGGATTCGATCGACGTTTTCCGGGCAGTCACCATGTTTTTAATGATTTTCGTAAATGACCTTTGGACGCTCGAAGATGTGCCTAAATGGTTGGAACACAGCAAGGCTGCCGAAGATGCCATGGGGCTTTCGGACGTCGTTTTCCCCGGATTTTTATTTATCGTAGGCTTGTCCATTCCCTTTGCAATTTCAAATCGCAGGCAGAAGGGCGATAGTAACGCATTGATTGTCAGGCATATCGCAGAACGTACGTTCGCATTGCTGCTGATGGGCATATTCATTGTCAATTATGAAAACATCGCCGACGCTGCGATGGTCGTCAGCAAATATGTCTGGGAAATCGGAATGGTGATAGCGTTTTTTCTGATCTGGAATGTATATCCATCCAATCCCGAAAAGAAGGGGTTTTACAATGCACTGAAAATTGCAGGCTACCTATTGCTCGCCGGGCTGGCGGTCATCTACAAAGGCGGTGATGCTGCAAACCCGTCGTGGATGGAAACGCATTGGTACGGGATTCTCGGGCTGATCGGCTGGTCGTATTTACTCGGTGCGCTCACATACGTACTCACGGGCGACCGCCTTACCTGGGCGATCGCCGGCTGGCTATTTTTCGTATTGTTCAATCTGGCCGAGTTTGCAGGAGTTTTAGATTTTCTCGATCCTATAAAAAGATATGTATGGATCGTAGGAAGCGGTTCCATGCCGGCATTCGTGATGGGCGGGGTGGTTGCGTCCGTGATTTACCGTAATAACGTCAGCCGGAACGCGATTGGAAATACCTATCTGTTGATGCTGCTAGTAGTAGGCGTGGTTTGCCTCGCTTACGGATTTGGTACCCGGCCATTTTGGGGCATTTCCAAAATCCGCGCTACGCCAGCCTGGGTTGGTATTTGCACAGGCATCAGTCTTTTTGCATTTGCGTTTCTATTCTGGTTGGTTGATTTACAAAGAATTAAAAACTGGTCGAACATTATCAGGCCGGCCGGAACTGCTACATTGACCTGCTACCTTATTCCTTATATATGGTATGCCGTTATCACGCTGGCTGGAATTGCGCTTCCGATGTACCTGCGCACGGGGTTGGTCGGTCTTGTCAAATCGGCCTGCTTTTCGTTGCTGGTCATTCTTCTCACGGGCGCGATCAACCGCATTGGTATTAAACTTAAGATTTGAGCCGATAGGTGGTAAATCTCGGACTCTTCGTCTTTTACGTATACAGCAATATTTTAATTTAAACAGAATGAATTCGAGAAGAACATTTGTCAAGAAAGGCATCGCCGGGCTGATGGCCGGCAGCATCATTTCGCTTCCGGAGTACAGCCATGCAGCTCCGGCTAAAAAGGAGGATACCTTCAAGCTGGGTATTGCCGGTTTCAGTTTTGTGCATTTCAAACTCGACGAAGCGCTCGAAATGATGAAGAAGACAGATGTTCACTATTTGTGTATCAAGGATTTTCATTTACCATATAACAGTACCGCCGAGCAGATTACCGCATTTCACCAAAAACTGAAAGAAGCGGATGTTACCGGGTATGCCGTCGGCCCGATTTACACCAAAACGCACCAGGAGATCGACAATGCATTCGATTATGCCAAAAGGGTGGGCGTAGACCTGATCGTGGGCATTCCTAATCACGATGACCTGAAATATGTGGAGCAGAAGGTGAAGGAGTACAACATCCGTTACGCGATCCACAACCATGGGCCCGAAGATAAATTGTATCCCAATGCGACCTCGGTGTATAACTTCGTGAAAGACCTCGATCCGCGGGTGGGGCTTTGCTTTGATATGGGCCATAACAAACGGGATAACCAGGACTCGGTGGCCGATTTGGGCAAATACAGCAAGCGCATTTTTGACATTCACCTCAAAAACGTCACTGCCGCTACCAAAGAAGGTAAAACCTGCGAATTGGGAAGAGGAATTATCGATATTCCTGCATTTGTAAAAATGCTGCGGAAAGTGAAATACACCGGTTCGTGCAGCCTTGAATATGAGAAAGATATGAAAGAACCACTCGCTGGTATCGCCGAGTCGGTGGGGTATTTCCGGGGAGTTTGCCAGGCTAGTTAATCAGGAAAACACGTATTAAGTGCTGTAAAACCCTATTTTTGCAGTACCAAGTTTGATTTTTTACCATAACGCCAGAAATAATGCTATCAAACGTCCCCTTTGATCAGTTGGCGGCTTACAAAAAGCTGAAAACGCATCACAAAACCATTTCGCAAAAGCATTTAAAAACCCTTTTCGAGGAAGACGCCGACCGCCATAAAAAGTTCTCCATCCGCTTTGGGGACATATTACTGGATTATTCCAAAAACCGCATTACCTCCCGCACGCGCTCATACCTCGTCCAACTCGCGGAAGAAGCCGGGCTGGCCGAAGCCATCGAGGCAATGTTCACCGGTGAGAAGATCAACGCTACCGAAGGACGTGCCGTTTTGCATACTGCATTGCGTAACCGTTCCAACGAGCCTGTGCTGGTGGATGGAAAAGACGTGATGCCCGATGTGAACGAGGTGCTCGCGAAAATGAAGGAATTCTCGACGCGCGTACGCTCGGGCGCGTGGAAAGGTTATACCGGAAAGGAAATCACCGACATCGTGAACATCGGTATCGGCGGAAGTGACCTGGGCCCGGTAATGGTGACCGAGGCACTGAAAGCCTATGCGAAGAATGGACTGAATGTACATTTCGTATCGAACGTCGACGGAACGCACATCGCGGAAACCGTAAAGTCGCTCAATCCGGAGACGACGTTGTTCATGATCGCGTCGAAAACTTTTACCACGCAGGAAACCATGGCGAATGCGCACAGCGCACGCAGCTGGTTCCTGGAAAAGGCTTCGAATGAGGAGCATGTGAAAAAACATTTCGTAGCGATCTCGACCAACCGTTCGGAAGTGGAGAAATTCGGGATCGATCCTGAAAATATGTTTGGCTTCTGGGACTGTGTCGGTGGCCGTTACTCATTATGGTCGGCAATCGGTTTGTCGATTGCTTGCTACGTCGGCTTCCAGAATTTCGAGCAGTTGCTCGCGGGCGCACACGAGATGGATAAACATTTCCGCACCACCAAGCTGGAACGGAATATTCCCGTCATTCTCGCATTGATCGGAATCTGGTACAACGATTTCTTCGACGCGCAAACGCAGGCGATCCTTCCTTACGACCAGTACATGCACCGTTTCGCGGCCTACTTCCAGCAGGGAGATATGGAGAGTAACGGGAAAAGCACCGGTCGTGACGGCAAGCCCGTAGGTTACCAAACCGGTCCGGTGATCTGGGGCGAGCCAGGTACCAACGGTCAGCATGCATTTTACCAGCTGATCCACCAGGGCACCAAGCTGATCCCGTGCGACTTCATCGCGCCGGCTGTCAGCCACAATCCCCTGGGCGATCACCACAAAATGTTGTTATCCAACTTCTTCGCTCAGACAGAGGCGTTGATGAACGGTAAGACCGACGAGGAAGTACGGGCAGAATTGAAGGCTGCCGGAAAAAGCAAGGCGGAGATCGAGGAGATCGCGCCGTTCAAAGTTTTCTCGGGTAACCGTCCTACCAACTCGATCCTCGTGAAGAAGATCACCCCGAAAGTGTTGGGTAGCCTGATCGCCATGTACGAACACAAAATTTTTGTGCAAGGCATTATCTGGAACATTTACAGTTTCGATCAATGGGGGGTTGAGCTCGGCAAACAACTTGCAAACAAAATCTATCCCGAATTGCAAAATGATTGGCCGGTTGCCAACCACGACAGTTCTACCAACGGTTTGATCAACCAGTACAAACGCTGGCGCTAGTTTTTCAGCACCGATTACCACACCAGCAGCGTCTGCTACGGCGTCCCACCAGTCAAAAGTGCGGTCGAATGGCAGAAGCTGCTGGTAAAATTCCAGCCCAAGCCCGTAAGCCATTCCCAATCCTACTACCAGCCGGCTTTTTTCAGGGTAAATAATCAGCGCGAGAATCGCCCATACCGTAAAGAGTCCCGAGTGGACAATTTTATCAAAACCTAAGACGGGTGCCGCGGGCAGATCTTTGCCGGGCCAAGTGCACGCAACCAAGATCAAAAAACTCCAAAACCAGATAAGCCATTGACTTTGAGCAATAAATCGAATCGATGATTGTAATATTTTCGAGATCATATTTGTGATATTGTATACCGAAAGTTACGGTACATTTTTTGAATTCTGATTCTATGGTCCGTAAAAAATGGTCATTCAAGCCAATGGGAGGGCGTTTTGGGAGTAATTATCAGTTAATTAAAAATTGCGCCTCTAATTATTAATTTTTTTTATTAAGTTTAGTTTTTGTCTGACTACTAAACCTCTTTCAATGAAAAGGATTTTTGCGACACTCTCATTACTATTTGTTTTTTCCCAAAACCAGGCACAATCAGTCTACCATTTTGAAGAAGGTCTGGCCGTCGGGCCGTGCCATCAATACGGGCGGGAAGCTTTGTACACCGATCAGCTTGCTTACCAACTTTACAAAGGTACGCTCAAACCGCAAGAAGGAAGCACGCTGTTGACCGATAGGAAAGCAGGGGAGGTGAAATGGAAAAAAGTGCAGGCCGACTCTACCCACCGTTTTCGCGGCGATGCGTTTTCGAATGGGTATGTCTATCTTACTTACGAATCCAAAAAGGAGCAGACTGCAATTCTGACGCTCACCGGGCAGGACATGATTTTCCTGAACGGCGTGCCGCGCGGAGGTGATATGTACCGGTATGGCTGGATGCATTTGCCCGTTGTACTTAAAAAAGGAAAAAATGAAATTTACGCGCGGGTAGCGCGCTTCGGCCGGTTTGGCGGCGTTACCGCAAATCTGACGTTTCCCGAGAAACCGATATCCATTAATACTGAGGATCTTACAATCTCGGACGTTGTCCCAGGTTTTAAAAATGATTCCCTATGGACCGGTGTTGTCATTTCAAATATGGGCAAAAAGGCTTTGACCGGCCTGGAAATGAAGACAACCGTGGCTGGAAAAGATATCGTTACCAAACTGCCCGCAGTTCCCGCGATGACATTGCGCAAAGTAGCTGTGCTCATTGACGGTACCGGTGTGACGGGTGCGGGGAAAAATGAGGTTTTGCTCAGTTTATCGCAAAACGGAAAGGTTACCGACCAGTCGAAACTCGCCATTCAGTCGGTGGAGGCGGGGAAGCAATATAGCCGGACTTTCGTGAGCGAGCTGGATGGCAGCGTGCAATACTTTGCTGTTTCTCCGCAGGTTAACGGCCGGCCGAATGAGCAGCCCGCATTGTTTTTCTCGGTGCATGGTGCAGAGGTTCAGGCAATTAGCCAGGCCCGAGCTTACAAGCCGAAGGATTGGGGCGTGGTGGTGGCACCTACAAACCGTCGCCCGCGTGGTTTCAATTGGGAAGATTGGGGCCGGATGGATGCATTGGAAGTATTGGGTATTGCAAAAAAGCAGTTCAATCCCGACCCATCGCGTATATATCTGACCGGTCACTCAATGGGCGGCCATGGTACCTGGTTCCTGGGCGCGACTTACCCGGAAAAATGGGCAGCTATTGCACCATCAGCGGGTTACCCGACATTGGCGGCTTACGGCTCGCACGATGGCGTCATTCCCGACAGCGCTGGTTCTCCGATTGAAGCTATGTTGCTGAGAGCCAGTAGCCCAAGCAATGTTTTGGCATTAACTTCAAACTATAAAAGCCTGGGTGTGTACATCGCGCATGGTGATGCGGACAGGACCGTGCCCGTTACCTACGCGCGGCAGATGCGAGACATCCTGGGAAAATTCCACCGCGATTTCAGCTACTACGAGCACATTGGCGGCGAGCATTGGTATGGCGATATTAGTGTTGACTGGCCGCCGATCTTCAACTTTTTCAGCTGGCATTCCATTCCCAAAGACACGACGGTAACTTCCATCGATTTCAAAACAGCGAACCCCGGCATATCCTCGCGCATGCGGTGGGCTGGCGTACATCAGCAGCTTAATGCATTGAAGTACAGCCATATAAAACTGAATAGCAGCAAAAAAGACCTTCGCATTGAGGGAACGACTGAGAATGTTGCATTGCTTTCGTTGGACCTGGGAGCATTCGCGCCAGGTTCGAACTTGAAAATTGTTTTGGATGGCCAGGCGCCTGTCGAATATGTGGTGAAAGGAAATGAAACGATTTATCTCAAAAACGAAGGTAGCTGGAAAGCGGCAGTTGCGCCTGCGGCTACCGAGAAAAATACAGACCGCAGCGGCACGCTGAAAGACGCTTTCAGGAATCGCATAGTGTATGTCTACGCAACAGCCGGCAATGCGGAAGAGAAGAGCTGGGCGTTGGAAAAGGCCACGTTTGATGCAGAATCGTGGTACTACCGTGGTAATGGTGCCGTTGATATTGTGGCAGACAAAGACTTTGATCCACAGCAATTTAAGGACAGGGGCGTGATCCTTTATGGCAACAAAAATACCAATCTCGCCTGGGATAAGGTGCTGAAAAACTGTCCGGTAAGCGTAACGAGTGGAAAAATCGAAGTGGGAGGGAAGCAGTTTGCAGGTAATAACCTCGCCGCTTATTTCATCTATCCGAGATCCGATAGCAAGACAGCTTCGGTAACCGTGATCTCGGGAACCGGTAAGGCTGGCTTTCAGGCGGCAAATGCAAATCAGTATTTCAGCGGCGGCAGCGGTTTCCCTGATTTGATGATCTTCTCAGCGGATATGTTGAAGGATGGGATCAAAGAAGTGAAAATG
>CBIHPQ010000076.1:0-19493 GCA_966211825.1 uncultured Dyadobacter sp.
GTGGGAGATTGACAAAGGAATTTCTCAAACATACTTGTTATTCAATTTGTTAAACTCTATATTTGCACTCCCATTTTGCGATGGACTGTCTTGTTACAGTGTAAATTATTGAAAATCAATTAAATTTTTTGTTAATCGTGGATACGTTAAGCTACAAAACCATCTCGGCGAACAAAAACACAGTAAACAAGGAGTGGGTTGTTGTGGATGCTGAAAATGCAATTCTTGGTCGTCTGGCCAGCGAAATTGCAAAAATTATCAGAGGCAAACACAAGGCAAGCTACACTCCTCATGTGGATTGTGGAGATAACGTAATTGTTATCAACGCCGATAAGATCAAGTTGACAGGTAAGAAGATGTCGGACAAAATTTATGTTCGTCATACAGGCTACCCAGGAGGTCAACGTTTTCAGACTCCTCGCGAGTTGCTCGAAAAACACCCTGAGCGTGTGATCGAGAAAGCCGTAAAAGGTATGCTTCCAAAGAACCGTTTGGGACGTCGTTTATTTACAAACCTGTTTGTTTACGCTGCCGCAGAACACCCGCACAGCGCACAGCAACCAAAGCAAATCCAATTGTAATTCATGGAAGTGATCAACACAATAGGTAGAAGAAAAACTGCCGTTGCTCGTATTTATCTGACACCAGGTAAAGGAGACATCAAAGTAAACGGTCGTGATTACAAAGAATATTTCCCGTTTGAAGTACACCAGATCGTTCTTCAGCAGCCTTTCGCTACGGTCTCAGGTGGAAATGGTTACGATATCAAAGTAAACGTTAGAGGTGGTGGAATCTCAGGCCAGGCGGAAGCTATCCGTATGGCGGTTTCACGTGCACTGGTTCAATACAACGGCGAATTCCGTGGCGCATTGAAAAAAGAAGGATTCCTTACCCGCGACCCACGTATGGTTGAGCGTAAGAAATACGGACGCGCTAAGGCTCGCAGAAGGTTCCAGTTCTCGAAACGTTAATAGAAAATGGTCATGTGTGGTCATTGATAGTCAAGAATGGTCATGTGTTGTGTTTTATTGCTTAAAAACAATACCTGACTACAAATGACAACCTCTGACAACAATTGATCCAGAAATTGTCCAGACGTCGCTTATCGTGCCCGATGCTTCGTGCTGCGTAACAAGTCTAAAAATATTTTTTTAATCAAATTCGGCAATGGCACAAATAGAATATAAAGAACTATTGGATGCAGGTGTCCACTTTGGTCACCTTACCCGCAAGTGGGATCCACGGATGGCTCCATATATCTTCATGGAGAAGAACGGGATCCACATCATTGACCTGAACAAAACTTTGAGCTGCCTTAACGAAGCGGAAGCTGCGTTGAAACAGATCGTTCGTTCAGGACGTAAGATCATGTTTGTTGCTACTAAAAAACAAGCGCAGGAAATCGTAACGGAAGAGGCGAAACGCCTTAAAATGCCTTACGTGACCGATCGCTGGTTGGGTGGTATGCTTACAAACTTTGGCACAATTCGCAAGTCTTTGAAAAAAATGCAGACTCTCGAGAAGATGCTGAAAGACGAAACCACGGTTAGCAATATTGCGAAAAGAGAACGCCTGATGCTTACACGTGAAAAGGATAAACTGGAACGAGTACTAGGTGGTGTAGCGGACCTTACTCGCCTTCCGGCAGCCCTTTTCATCGTTGATGTAAAACGCGAGCACATTGCGGTTGCAGAAGCAAAAAGATTGAACATACCCATCTTTGCGATCTGCGATACCAACTCAAACCCTGACCTGGTTGACTTCCCAATCCCGTCCAACGACGATGCTTACAAAGCAATTTCGTTGATCACACTGGCGATCGGTAAGGCTATCGAAGAAGGTTTGATGGAACGCAAACAAGATAAGGACGATCAGCGCCTGGTAGAAGAGGAAGAAGCAAAACGTCTGGCAGACAAAGGTGAAGAAGCAGCAGCTCCACGCGCCGAAGTTGCCGCCGAAGCAGAGGTTGCTGAAAGTGACGAAGAGTAAATAGGGCAATATGGCTTAGTTTCCAAAACTCGCCATAGTTGAACATACAGAGTAGCCCATAGCCTCTTGCTATGGGCTACATTTTTTTGAATATTAAGACAAAATACTTATCACGATCATGGCAATTACCGCACAAGATGTAAACAAACTCCGCCAGATGACCGGCGCGGGCATGATGGATTGTAAAAAAGCCCTGCAGGAAGCAGATGGCGATTTCGACAAAGCCGTTGATATTCTCCGTAAACAAGGACAAAAAGTTGCTGCAAAACGCGCTGACAACGCTGTATCGGAAGGAACTGTTCTGATCAACATCAGCGCTGACGGTACAAATGGTAAACTTGTTGCCCTCGCTTGCGAAACGGAGCCCGTATCGAATGTGGAAGATTTCAAAAACCTCGCTCAGGCTATCCTCGACAAAGCAGTAGCGGATAACATCGCTGACAAAGATGCGCTTCTGGCTGCAACTTTGGCTGATGGCCGTCCTGTATCCGAGCACATGATCGAGCTTACAGGTAAATTGGGTGAGAAACTGGAAATCAGCGCTTACGAAAACGTTTCAGCTGACAAAGTTGTGCCTTATATCCACTCAAATGGCAAATTGGGCGTATTGGTAGCATTCGCCGGTGTAAACGGAACAGATGTTTCTGACCTTGGAAAAGACGTGGCAATGCAGATTGCTGCTATGAAACCGGTTGCTTTGGATAAAGACGGTATCGACGCTGCTACGATCGAACGTGAGATCGAAGTGGGTAAAGAACAAGCTCGTGCAGAAGGCAAACCGGAAGCAATGCTGGAAAAAATTGCTCAGGGTAAGTTGCAGAAGTTCTATAAAGACAGCACCCTGTTGAACCAGGAATTTGTAAAAGATTCGTCACTGACTATCCGTCAGTTGCTCGAAAAAACTGCAAAAGGTTTGACAGTATCGTCATTCAAACGTGTAGCGATCGGCGGCTAAGCCATTCAGCAACAAAATATATTGACAACGCCTGGTATCTAATTTGTATAGCAGGCGTTTTTTTTCATATTTACAGAAAGTTAAATGCAATTTAATTTCCAGCACACGCTATCGGCGACATTTCATCAGGCAGAATGGTTGAAATACGGAGCAATTCCTGTTCGGAGCATAATTCGACAGATGAAGAACTAGTTAGACTTTTCCTCGAATCAAGGGACAATCGTCACTTCCAGAAACTTTACGAGCGCTACGCTGTAAAGGTCTACCAAAAATGCGTCACACTTACCAGGGATGCTACCCGGGCCGAAGACATTATGCACGATGTCTTTCTTAAACTGATCCATAAAATGGGCACTTTTAAGACCGGCGCCAAATTCTCCACGTGGCTTTTCACCATTACTCACAACCATTGCATGGACGTTGCGCGCGGGAGCAAACGCAAGGTCATCCTCGTTCATGAAGTCGAAACACCGGACCATGGCGAGAAGGAGGAGACCAGTCTTTACGGACTTTTCGACGAGGACTTTAATGTCATAATCCTGAAAGAAGCACTCGATCTGCTCGACCTCGAAGACAAGGCCATGGTGTATCTCCGCTACCTCGACGACCGCAGTATCCGCGACATTGCACATCTCTTCCAGACCACCGAAAGTGCCGTCAAGATGCGGCTGATGCGGTCGCGCAGGAAGCTCCGCAAGTGGTATCATAAACATTTGGAAGGCGGCGATTTTTTTTGAAAGCATTAAAAATTGCTTTACTTTGCCCGCCAGCCCCCTCATTTATCTGTCTCAAAACGATGAAAATGTAATGAGTATGGTCCCACTAAATACATTGACAATGAACCAAAAACTTCGACGCACACCCTTTATTGCTTTAACTTTAATTGCCCTTCTGACATTCCCGGCCATTTCTCAAAACAAGGTTGATCTTTCCAATTCGATCAGCTCGGGCCGCCTGAAAACTGCTAATGATACCGCCTGGCACAAAATTGAATTCGGGGCCAACCTGAACCAGGGTTCGTTCAGCTCCAATTGGACGGGTGGTGGTGTAAATTCGGTCGCGTTAGGCCTTTTCCTAAATGCATTGAGCGAAAAGAAGGTCGGTAAAAATTCATGGAGAAATGATTTCCAGGGCCAGTACGGTATTGTCCGCAACAAGGGCCAGCAAAGCCGCAAAAACGTTGACCGGATATTTTTTGATACCAAATATAACCGCGAACTGACGGCAAAATGGAGCCTTTTTGCAAACGTAAACTTCCTGTCGCAATTCGGTAATGGTTACAATTATTCCTCCAACCCGGATTCTGCCAATGTGAAGAAAAAGGTGTCGGGAATATTGTCGCCGGCCTATGTGACGGAGGCGATCGGTATCGAGTACCGCCCTGTTCCGTACTTCTTTATAGACCTCGCGCCGGGGGCATTACGGCAGACGATCGTCGTCGATAAGGATTTGTATGTGAATACGCCCGACCAGAAAAATTATGGGGTGCCCATCGGCAAGCGCGTGAGAACGGAAGCGGCGCTGATCCAGCTGGTAGCCAATTTTGATAAGGATATTGCCAAAGACGTTAATTTGAAATTCCGGTATCTGTTGTTTTCGAGTTTTAAGCATCCTCTGAATATAGATAACCGTCTGGACGCCCAGCTGACAGCCAAAATCAACAAATATGTCAATGTCAATCTCGGTGCCATTATGGTTTACGACGATGACCAGAGCAATAAGATCCAGTTTGCTCAGGCTCTCAGCATAGGCTTTTTGTTTGCTTTTTAATCCGTTCAACTAACCTCATCTTATTATGCTTCAGGAATTTAAAACGTTTATCGCGAAGGGCAATGTGCTCGACCTCGCTGTCGGTGTAGTTATCGGTGCAGCATTCGGAAAAATCACTACCTCATTGGTGGAAGACATTATCAACCCGATCCTCGGTCTGGTCATCGGCGGGGTAGACTTTACGCAGCTCAAAATCGTGCTGAAAGAAGCGGTAGGCGAAACACCGGAAGTAGCGATCAAATATGGAAACTTTATTCAGACGCTGATCCAGTTCCTGATCATTGCCTGGGTAATATTCATGATTGTGAAACTGGCAAACCGTTTGCGGTTGACGGAGTCGATGAAAAAGGAGGAGTAGAACTAGTTTACCGGACATAAATAGTAATCGAGAGGCATATTTCCTGTGCCTCTTTTTTTATCCGTCTTATTGGCCGGGCATTAAAAAAAGTTTTCGGCAAAAGATTTACCTTCGTGGTTATTGCAGATTGTTTAACGTCTTAATTCGATTCTTGTGCAAAAAAAGGTGACAATTCTGGGTGGCGGAGAAAGCGGGGCGGGGGCTGCTATTCTTGCGAAATCCAAAGGTTTTGAAGTTTTTTTATCGGATAAAGGCCAGTTGCATCAGAAATACAGTGACATTCTGAACAATGAAAATATTCCATTTGAACAGGGGCAGCATTCGGAAGAGCGCATTCTGGAAAGTGACCTGGTCGTGAAAAGCCCGGGGATTCCCGACAAGGTGCCGCTGATCGTCGCATTGAAGGAAAAGGGTATCCCGGTGATCTCCGAAATAGAGTTCGCCTCGCGCTATACAGACGCGAAGTTGATCGCTATTACGGGCAGCAATGGTAAGACGACGACCACTTTGCTGACCTACCATCTGCTTAAAAACGCGGGCCTGAATGTGGGCCTGGCAGGCAATATCGGCGACAGTTTCGCCTGGGCCGTAGCAGAAAAGCATTTTGACTATTATGTATTGGAAATCAGTAGTTTCCAGCTCGATAACATCATTAGTTTTCATCCCCGCATTTCCGTTCTCCTGAATATCACTCCCGACCATCTGGATCGTTATGGGTATGATTTTCAGAACTACGTGGATTCCAAGTTCAACATCATCCGTAATCAGACAGCCGCGGATCATTTCATTTATTATAAGGAAAGTGAAGTGATTGAAAATGAACTGGAAAAGCGAAATCCGACGGTAAGTAAAATCGAGGTTTCGCTGGAAAGCGCGCTGAAATCAGGATCGTACCTGGAAAATGGCCTGTTGATTTCCAATGTAAACGGAAATGTATTTGAGCAGGCTTTCAGTGAGCTGCCGATCAAAGGCCTGCACAATGCGATCAATGCGCTGGCGGCGATCTCGGTGGCGAAACTGGTTGGTATTGGTCCGGACAAGATTAGCGAAGGCCTGAAATCTTTCACCAACGCGCCGCATCGGCTGGAACAAGTAGAAGTGATCGGCGATGTTACCTATATCAATGATTCCAAGGCTACCAATGTGGATTCTGTTTTTTATGCATTAGGTAGCTTCGACCAGCCGGTGATCCTTATTGCCGGTGGGGTGGATAAAGGAAACGATTATTCGCAGATCGACGGGCTGGTCAGGAAGAAAGTGAAGGGACTGATCGTTTTGGGAAAAGATCCTGAAAAGCTTGAAAACTACTTTTCGGGTAAGGTTCCGCAAATATATGCAACCGAAGATGTCCAGGACGCCGTCAACAAAGGGCGGGAATGGAGCGTGCCGGGGGATATCGTTTTACTATCGCCCGCCTGCGCCAGTTTTGACCTGTTCAAAAACTACGAGGACCGGGGCGACAAGTTCAAAGCAGCTGTCAGGAACCTGGTTCAATAACCATCCCTGACGCCCACTGACTATACTTGACAACAACTCATTAGCCGGAATACAATATGGATTTCCTGAACAAGACAAGGGAAGATACCCAGGCATGGTTTGGCAAAAACCTCAAAGGCGATCCCTGGATATGGGGGATATGCATTATCATGCTGATGTGGAGCATTGTGGTGGTGTATAGCGCCTCGGTGAAGGACGCTTACAGCCAGATGGGCGGGAACACCGAGTATTACCTTTACAAACATGCATTACTCTGTGTGCTTTCGCTCGGGGTGATGTTCTTCGTGCACCGCGTGCCGTATATTAAATTCGTGTATGTAACGCGGCTTGCCGTTTGGAGCTCCATTCTGCTTCTGATATTCACGATGTTTTTTGGTACGTCCGTCAACGACGCGGCCCGCTGGATCGAGATTCCTGTGATCGGACAGCGTTTCCAGCCTTCGGAATGGGCGAAAGTGGCATTGGTTGCGCATTTGTCGCTGATCCTGGCCAGGCATATCAAAGGCGGCTGGAATACCCGCGAACTTTTCATGGAACCGCTCGCACTCGTGGGGGTCGTGTGCGGGTTGATTTTCGTCAGCAATGTCTCGACGGCGGTTATGCTGGCAGGTATTTGTTTTTTGCTGATGTTCGTGGGTAAAGTTCCGTTGCATTACCTCGCATTCACTGCCCTGGGTCTCGTGTTCTTCGCGACGATCGCGATCTTGCTCAATTCCACACAAAGGTCCGGGACGGCGCAGAGCAGGATTTCAACCTTTTTCGATAAGGATGTGGTCGTCTATCAATCACAGCAATCCTACATGGCCATGGCCCGCGGAGGTTTGTATGGTGAAGGGGTATCCAAAAGCCGCCAGCGCCGGTTCCTGCCCGAGCCTCAGAAAGACTTCATTTTCGCAGTGGCCGTGGAAGAGTACGGCACATTGGGCGGTACTGCGCTGATTATCCTTTACCTCATCCTCTTGTACCGCGGCCTCAAAGCGATCGAAGCGACGAAGCGGCCGTTCGGCGGGTTGCTCTCGGCAGGACTTACATTCATTGTGGTGAGCCAGGCTTTTTCGGCGATGGCGGTAACGGTGGGGCTGGTACCGGTGACGGGGCAGACGCTGCCGTTTTTCAGTCAGGGTGGTACGTCGCTGCTCTTCACAGGCATTGCTATGGGGATGATCCTCAGCGTGAGCAGGGGCGAGATCGTCGAGGAAAAACGCATTTAACATGGCAAAAAGAATCATTATCAGCGGAGGAGGCACCGGCGGGCACATTTACCCGGCCATCGCCATTGCCAATGCATTGCAGCATAAGGAGCCGGAGACGGAGATCCTGTTTGTAGGCGCATTGGGTAAAATGGAGATGGAAAAGGTACCCCGCGCTGGCTATAAAATTGTAGGATTACCCATTGCAGGTATTAAAAGAAGCATTTCGCTGGAAAACCTGAGCCTTCCGTTTAAAATGTTCAGGAGCCTGATGAAGGCAAAAGAAGTAATTAAAGACTTTAAACCGGATGTGGCCGTGGGGGTAGGAGGTTTTGCGAGCGGACCATTGCTGATGATGGCGTCGATGGCCGGCATTCCGACTTTGATTCAGGAACAAAATTCTTACGCAGGCATTACCAACAAGTTTTTGGCCAAAAGAGCGGCAAAAATTTGCGTGGCTTATCCCGGTATGGAGGCTTTTTTTCCGAAAGAGAAAATCACCATGCTCGGTAACCCCGTACGGAGCGACATCACCTATGTGCATTTGAAAAAGAATGCAGCATTGGAGCAGTTCGGGCTAAATGAGGGGGTGAAGACGCTGTTTGTAATGGGCGGAAGCCTGGGGGCCCGGTCGATCAACGAAAGCATTACCGAAGGACTTGGCAAATTTGTAGAGGCCGGTTATCAGGTATTATGGCAAACGGGCAAAAACGATATTGACAAAGCCAAGGCCGCTATTGAAAAGCTCGGAACCGATAAGGTAAAAGCCTTCGATTTCATTTACACGATGGATCTCGCCTATGCGGTGGCCGACGTGGTGGTGTCGCGGGCGGGCGCATTGTCGGTGTCGGAGTTGTGCCTTGCAGCGAAACCGGCCATTCTCGTGCCGTTCCCGTTTGCTTCGGAAGACCATCAGACCAAGAACGCAATGAACCTCGTCGACAGCAACGCAGCCATTCTTGTCAAAGACTCGGAGGCCCGGGAAAAGCTGGTAGACCAGGCATTGGCGCTGCTCGACGATGTGACACGCCAGCGCGAATTACAAACCAATATCAACAAACTGGCAAGGCCGAGCGCGGCTGACGACATTGCCGCGGAAGTTTTTAAATTGATTCAGTAACCCCAAGATTTTGAATATGATGTCATCCTCTGTGACAAACTGGAAATATATCTATTTTGTAGGAATAGGCGGGATCGGAATGAGCGCGCTTGCCCGTTGGTTTAATGCCAATGGATTTGAAGTAGCAGGTTACGACAAAACCATGACCCCGCTCGTAGGCAAACTCATCGAGGAGGGCATTCCGGTAACGCTTGAAGATGACATTTCGACCATCCCCGCAGGATTCAAAGCCGACCCGGAGCATACGCTTGTCATTTACACACCGGCCGTCCCTGTGCAGCATAAGCAAATGCATTATTTCCGGGATGAAAATTTTCTGATCCTGAAACGCTCCCAGGTTTTAGGTATCCTTACCCAAAACCTGAGGACGATCGGCGTCGCGGGCACGCACGGGAAGACGACTACTTCCTCACTCGTAGCGCATATCCTGCACCACGCGCACGTGAACAGCACGGCGTTTTTGGGTGGTATTACACAAAATTACGGCACCAACCTGCTGCTCAATGAGCCTACCGACAAGCTGGAAGAGGTTTTCTGTGTAGTGGAAGCCGACGAGTTCGACCGCTCATTCCTGACATTGTTCCCGGAAATTGCGATTGTGACATCCACGGATGCCGACCACCTCGATATTTATGGAAAACATGAAGCGGTATTGGCATCTTTCCGCGATTATGTGAGCCAGATCGATGAAAATGGTGCATTGTTCATGCGTGACGGGCTGGAAATAGCGGATAGTAGCAAGGCAAAAGTATTTACCTACTCATTGAATAGCGGCCCCTATCACGCGGCTAATATCCATATCGAGAATGCCCGGTTCGTATTCGACCTGGTCTATCCCGACGGTGTGATCGAAGGCATTGCGATGAAAATACCGGGTTACCATAACATCGAAAATTCGGTTGCAGCCAGCGCGGTGGCTTTGTACATTGGCGTGGAACCTGAGAAAATCAAGGAAGCGCTGGAAAGTTACGGAGGCGTGAAGCGCCGTTTCGAATACCAGGTAGAAGAAGAGGGAAATGTATATATTGATGATTATGCCCACCATCCGACGGAAATCGAGGCATTTCTGTCGTCGGTAAAAGGTTTGTATCCGGGCCGCCATATCACGGCGATATTCCAGCCGCACCTGTTTACACGCACGAGGGACTTTGCAGACGGCTTTTCAGAAAGTTTATCATTGGCCGACCGGCTTCTGTTGCTGGACATTTACCCCGCACGCGAATTGCCGATTGAGGGCGTCAATTCTGAAATGATTCTGGATAAAGTGACCTCGCCGGATAAACAACTGGTTGCAAAAGAGCAAGTTTTACAACTTTTAAAAGAATTAAATACTGATATTGTGGTCACAATCGGAGCCGGGGATATCGATACTTTGGTGGGACCGATCCGTGATTTGCTGCAAAATCCAGTTGCGAATAATTAGTCAAAGCATTTTTAATATTACTAAGATGTTACGTAAATTTGACTATTCATGGCTTTTGTTGAAACGTAGTTTGTGGCTTATTTTGCCAATTGCCGGCATCGGCATGGCAGAAAGCAAGCTAGGTCAACAGCGCTGCACAAATCTCGTAATATCGATCCAGGGCGACTCGGGTACACGATTCCTGAACCAAATGGATGTGCAAATGTTGTTGACGGAGAACGGCGGCGACCCCCTGATCGGGAGCAGGCTCAGAGATGTAGCCCTGCACGATCTTGAAAACCGCGTCAGTCGTAACAAGCTGATCAAGAAATGTCAGGTTTTTCGTGACCTCAGGGGCAATATAGTAGTCGAAGTAGAGCAGGAGAAACCGCTTGCGCGTTGGATTAACACTTCGGATAATGGGGAAATGCGGAACACATCGGGATACTATATCAACCACGAGGGCGTTTTTTTTCCTCTATCAGAAAGTTATTCAGCAAGAACGTTACTGGTTTCAGGGGCGTATTTCCAGAACCCTCAAAAGCTGAGGTCCGAAAAGGGCGCTCAGGTTTTGGAGTTATTGCGTTTTCTGAACACCGACCCGTTCTGGAAGGCACAAGTGACGCAAATGAATGTGGATAAGGATGGGGAGATAGACCTTACGACATTGCTCGGCGACCAGCGGGTCGAACTGGGAATGGCGGAGGATTACGAGTCCAAATTCAAAAAGCTCCGCATTTTTTATGACAAAGTTCTGAGCAAGGATTGGGGGCGGTATAAAAGAATTAGTGTTAAGTTTCAAGATCAAATAGTTTGTGAATAATAATTCACCATCAGCATGGCACACGATAAGATTGTAGTTGGGGTAGATATTGGAAGTACGAAAATAACCGTGGTCGCTGCCCAGGGGTCATCGTCACGTCGGAACAATATCGAGATTTTGGGCTTCAGCGAAGTCCCTGTGCCGGCAGGAGCGGTAGTGAATGGCTCCGTTGAAAACATTAAACAGGTTGGCAGCGCGATCAAGGAAGCACTCGCGGAAGCGTCGTCGCGTTCGGATCTCGATATTGGTGTAATAAATGTAAGCTTTGGCGGTACGCATGTAAAAGTGAGCCCGCAAAGCGACGGGGTGATCAGGCCTTCGGCGTCTTCGGGCGAGGAAGTAACCCAGCGCGATGTCGATCAGCTGGTCGATGACATGTACCGCGCGAAGATCGAACCGAATTTCGATGTGCTGCATGTTTTGCCTATGGACTTTACCGTCGATAATTCGACAGGTGTGCGTGAGCCGGTAGGACGGACGGGGATCAAGCTGGGAGGGAACTTCCTTGTGATCTCAGCCAACAGCCAGTCGGTACTACGCACCAAGAAAAGCCTTGCGGAAGCGGATCAGGCACTGAAATGCGATAAACTGGTACTGGCGCCCCTGGCGACCAGCCTGGCTGTACTGACCGACAATGAAATGAAGGCCGGCATTGCGATGGTGGATATCGGCGACCATACTACGGACGTGATCATTTACCACGACCGCATTGTGCGTCATATCGCCTCATTCCCGATCGGCGGACGGCATATTACCGCCGACCTCGAAGTGGGATGCGGCATTCAGTTCGAGAATGCGGAACATTTGAAAAAGGAATATGGCATGGCAGTCTCCGCTGACGTGCCTTTGAATGTCGAAATCCTGATCAATTACCTGGCAGGCCGCCAGCCGAAACCCGTTCTTAAAAAGAATGTGGCGCTGATCATCGAAGAGCGTTTGAAAGAAATCGCGGCGATGGTTTATGCGGAAATCATCAAGTCGGGGTATGCCGACCGGCTGATCGGCGGGCTCGTGCTCACCGGCGGCTCGGCGAACATTCCGGAGATCGAAGCTTTGTTTGAAAGGATCACCGACATGTCGGTGCGCGTAGGCTACCCCGAAAACCTGGAACGGACAGCGAAGGCCGACGCGGTAAGCAATGCTTCCTTCAATACGGCTATCGGGCTTGCCTGGGCCGGCCTGAAATCAGTTGACCCCCGTGTAAAATCGGTTTGCAGACCTGCTTCGGCATTTAACACGGGCAATGTCGTGCACAAGGAGCCTGTGAAGGAAGTAAAAGAGACACCGAAACGCAATGGGACGTTTTGGGATAATATAACAGGCATTATCGGAAAGAAAGACGATAGTCTGGGAGACTATTAACAGGAATATCACGCATACTCAACCCCGGAAAAGAATATGAACAATAGCTTGTTGCACGCATTAGACCAGGACTATATAGTGAACGAAATCATCAAAGACCCAAACGGAGGTGAGCCGGCAATCATCAAGGTGATTGGTGTCGGTGGGGGTGGCAGCAATGCTGTGAACTACATGTTTGAGAGAAAAATCAAAGATGTGGAATTTGCGGTTTGTAATACAGACCGGCAAGCGCTTGCCAACAGCCCTGTACCCGTTAAAATCCAGTTGGGTGCGACTTTGACACAAGGCCTGGGGGCCGGTACCGATGCTACGAAAGGTAAGGAAGCGGCGCTGGAAACGATCGAGGAGATCAAGGGTCTCCTGGGAGGTTCTACACAAATGGTTTTTATCACCGCCGGTATGGGTGGTGGAACAGGGACAGGGGCCGCGCCGGTGATTGCCCAGCTTGCCAAAGAAATGGGCAAACTGACGGTGGCCGTGGTAACCGCGCCTTACACCTGGGAAGGACTTGACAAGAAAGAGCAGGCGCTCGAAGGTATCGAGCAGCTGAAAGAATATAGCGATACAGTCCTTGTGGTTTTGAACGACAAGCTGGAAGAACTGTACGAAGACATGACATTGACGCAGGCCTTCGCGGAAGCGGACGGCATTTTGCTCAATGCAGTGAAAAGTATTTCCGAGATCATCACCACGAATGGAAATATCAACACCGACTTCAAAGATGTGGAGAAGGTATTGAAAAGCGCCGGACAATCGGTAATGGGGACGTCGGAATCCACAGGTGCCGACCGTGCGCAGAATGCGATCAAAGAAGCGCTGGATTCGCCGCTTTTGAACGACCGCGATATCCGTGGGGCGAAAAGGATCCTCGTAACGCTTGCTACCAGCAAGAAGAAAGAGGCTACCATGAAAGAACAGCGCGAAATCTGGCAATATGTACTTTCGCAGGTGGGTGGAGAGGCCCGGATGTTCAAACTGGGTACGATCACCGACGATTCTCTGGGCGACAAGCTCCGCGTTACCATTGTGGCGGCAGGTTTCGACAGCATTGAATCGCCGATCCCCGGAATTCAGCTTAAAGGACTGAAAGGCAAGCCGGAAGAGAACGTAGTCGTTGTAGACGAGCCGATAGAAGAACTTACACCGATTCAGGAAGACGAGCTGGTATTAACCGGTGAACTGGAAGAAAATACGCCAACCGGTTCAATCGATCTCGTTCTCGATGATGAAACGGTAACGCATGGTTTCGATCCTATCAACATTTCCCTGACGGAAATCGAGCAGACGAACGACTGGACAGACGAAGATGCCCTGAAAATGGAAATGATGGTTAAGTCGTTCCGCGACGGGCTCGTGAAATACTCGGATCTCGAAGGCCCGGCGTTTCGCCGCAGCAGGGTAGAGCTCTGGAAACGGCCCGCCATTCCGGCACATGAAATGGAACAGCACTGGCTGAAATAGCAAGAAAGGGAGCGATGAGCTCCCTTTTTTTATGGCTTAAAAATGGATGAGTTGCCCGGCCTGGATTTCCAGCAGCTCCTTGTATAATGCATTCGACATTACGTTTTCGCTGTAATGCGAGCGTATCTGTGCGAGCTTGACGCGCAATGCGAGCGTATTCATGCCCAGGTAACTGAAAACGTCGTTCAAATGGCTCAATGCGATGGCTGCGCCCTGCATATTGGACGACAGGCCCACCAGTGCGGCTTTCTTGTTTGAAAAACTGTTGGGGTAAGGTAGGCCGTCGATAAATGCTTTCAAAACGCCGGGGTATGAACCATTATACTCGGGAACAACGAAAACGAACTTGTCGGTCTGTTCGAGCAATGATTTCAGGTTGTTGAATGCCTCGTTCTTCCCGGTGTTTCCGTATAATGCCGAAACGGTGAAGTCGTCGGGCAGATTCACCAGATCGAGGATGATGCTGGGAGCGTGTAATTGTTGAAGGATTCCCTGATAATATTCCGCTATTTTCCTCGACATCGAATTGGGCCTGTTAGTACCAACGATGATCACGATAGGCGATGTGGATGCAGTCATGTGCCGGTTAATGTTCTTGTCATTAGTAACAAATAAAGTCTGAAATTGTTCTGACTAGGCCGTTACCATCGGCAAAACTAACCGTCAAACCGACACGTTACCAAAGCGGTTTTCATGATACACAACAATTATTGTTATATTTGAGCCCATTATTCATCATGAAATTTCAATAATTATCTGATTTTCAGATTGTTATACATAAATCAACCCACATAAATATGTCCTGGTTTATTCGGAAAGAGAAAGGTATCAATACACCGACTGAAATGAAGCGCGAAGCGCCGGACGGTTTGTGGTATCAATGTCCCAATTGCAAAAAAATCACTCCTACCAGGGAACATAAGCAAAATGCTTTTACCTGTCCGCATTGTAACTACCACGAGAAAGTGGGGTCGGATGTGTATTTCAACCTGCTTTTCGATGATAACGAATTTATCGAACTCGATGCGAACCTCGTCTCAGGCGATCCGCTGGGCTTTGTAGATACGAAGGCTTATCCCGACCGGATCAAGTCGACCATGAAGAAAACCGGGTTGAAAGATGCAGTTCGCACGGGTCACGGTAAAATGAATGGGCTCGACCTCGTGATCGCCTGTATGGATTTCAGCTTTATCGGAGGCTCGATGGGATCAGTGGTAGGAGAGAAAATCGCGCGTGCGATCTCTTACTCGCTCGAAAAGAAGGTCTCTTTCCTGATGATCTCGAAGTCGGGAGGCGCCCGGATGATGGAGGCAGGATTTTCGCTGATGCAGATGGCCAAGACTTCGGCACGCCTGGCGCAATTGTCGGAAGCCAAAGTACCCTACATTTCGCTGCTAACCGACCCTACAACCGGCGGTGTTACAGCGTCTTACGCGATGCTAGGCGACTTCAACATTTCAGAACCAGAAGCATTGATCGGTTTCGCCGGCCCGCGGGTTATCCGCGAAACAATCGGTAAAGATTTGCCAAAAGGCTTCCAAAGCGCTGAATTTGTATTGGAGCACGGTTTTCTGGACTTTATCGTTGACCGCAAGGATTTGAAGGACAAATTGACAAGCTTGCTGAATATGCTTAAATAGGCAATGATATTTAGCAAAGCGGCCCGTCAGTTTATCTGGCGGGCCGCTTTGCTGTTATAATGTTAAATGCATGCATTATGGACAGGCATCTTTCCTGCGCGTGTCGGTAATGTCGTTGATTTTCCAGCCCGCGTTGGTCTGTATTAAATTGAATACGTTTACGCCGCAGTGGGAGAACTTGTCGCCGAGGTAAAACTTGTACGGTGCCCATACTACCCCCATCGGGCCGTCAATGGAAACCTTCACATCGTAAATGCGCTCGTCCCATTTGTCTTTGTGCGGTGTGCCCACCGCCTTCACGAACCCGTCGACGCTGCCTTTGTGGGTAACGACCGAGTCGGCCGCATTTTTGGAAATCGAGGTCATTGTGCATTGTTTGGTAAATACGCTTCGCACGGCTGTCGAGTCACCATTGCGCATACCATCGAACAGTTTGTCGACAACCTGGCGGGCAGCCGCGGCCTCCGCTTGTGCGAGGGCGCTGTTGCGGGCTGATGTGATGATGGTAATGAGTAAAGCAAGTGTCAGGAAATGGCTAATTCTTTTCATTGGTATAGTTTTAACAAAAACTTAATTTTGAGCCCTTTTGCAAAATTTTGGGAATCCATATGTCGGAAAAAATAGTTAAAAAAGTAGATATAAAGAACAGGCGGGCTTCATTCGAGTACTTCTTTCTGGAAGAGTTCACGACCGGTATGGTGCTCACGGGCACGGAAATCAAGTCGATCAGGCAGGGTAAGGTCAATTTTCAGGATGCTTACTGCCTTTTTATGGATGGAGAGCTATTTATCCGAAGCCTCCACATCTCCCCTTACACCGAGGGCACGCATTATAATCACGAGCCCATGCGTGATCGCAAGCTCTTGATTACCAAGCGTGAGCGCAGGAAGCTGACGGAAGGTTTGAAGGATCAGGGGTTGACGATTATACCTGTCCGGTTGTTCACCAGCGAACGTGGCTTAGCCAAATTACATATAGCATTAGCAAAAGGTAAGAAGCTATACGATAAGCGCGACAGCATTAAGGAGCGCGACGTGAAACGCGAGAACGATCGCGCGGGGTATTGACGCGGCCGCCGGATGGTGTAGAAAAGTGCTAATACGGTGATACTGGGCGCATTCAGCTAACTTATTCAAACAATATTTGAAAATACCGGATCGTTTTTTCTGGTGAAAAATTCTTATATTGTGGGAATTAACTACCACAGGGCTCATGGGTAAAGTACTGGTTCTGAATCAAGATTATAGCGCATTAAGTGTTTGCACGGTTCCGAAGGCATTTCTGCTGGTTTACATGAAAAAAGCTGAAATGCTCGCCGAGTCTCAATTGGAGCATCTCAGAACTGTCAACGACAGGTACCCCATGCCGGTCGTCATACGTCTCCATCGCTACATACACATACCGTACAGAGGGGTTGTCATGACCAGGCAGAACCTCTTCAAGCGGGACGGCAACCGATGTCAGTATTGCGGAACACATGATAATCTGACATTGGACCATGTAATCCCGAAAAGCAGGGGAGGGAAAACTACATGGGATAATCTGGCCACCGCCTGTAAAAGATGTAATTCCCGCAAAGGAGACCATACGCCGGAAGAGGTTGACATGCCGTTAAAGCAGCGCCCTTTCCGGCCTTCTTTTTTAATGTTCATCCGGGATTTTTCAGGTATGGCCGATGACGAGTGGCTGCCTTACCTTGGATCGAAAGAGCGGTCGTGTTGATCTGCGGGCTTCTTCGCTGATTGTCAGGCATTGTCATTTGTTGTCAAGTGTTGTCAGGAGGTTGAAAATAATGTCACGTACGGTCATTAATTATCAACCTTACTCTGCAACATCTGATCAAACTTTTCTCCAATTTGTCTTCCTGACCGTCTCCGGTCACACCTGACACTTAATGACTACACCTTACAACTTCCTGACCACACCTGACTAACCCTGACCATTTTACGCCGAATCGGCACCATAACTCCTCAACGTAAAATTAAATCGCCTAACCGTTCGGATATTGCCACCGAATCGCGTAATTTTGCGTCCTAATTTTTCAAAAATACTTGTTGAACTAATTTTCAGCTGTTTAGCTCGGCGGCTGATGTATTACAGAGCCATTATTCCTATTTATGTCTAAGGAAAAACAAAATCAACCACTTCCCGAATTCGATTGGGATAAAGCATCAGACAAAGGTTTCGGAACAGCTTATTCTTCTGCTGACCGTACCCGTCTGGAACAAATGTATGAGACTACCCTTTCTCCGGTTTCGGAAAAAGAAGTAGTTAAAGGTGTTGTAGTAGGTATTACAGACCGTGAGGTGATCCTGAACATCGGTTTCAAATCTGATGGTATCGTTTCATCCAATGAATTCCGTGACATCCCAGGTTTGAAAATCGGTGATGAGGTGGAAGTTTACGTAGAGAATCAGGAAGACGCACAAGGTCAGCTGGTACTTTCACGCAAAAAAGCGAAAGTTATCACTGCATGGGATAACATCCAGAAATCATTCGATGAAGATGTTGTTATCGATGCAAATGTTAAGAGAAGAACCAAAGGTGGTCTTATCGTTGATATTTTCGGCATTGAAGCATTCTTGCCAGGTTCACAGATCGATGTGAAGCCAATCCGCGACTTCGACGTTTTTGTTGGAAAGCGTATGGAAGTGAAAGTTGTGAAAATCAACTACGCTAACGATAACGTAGTAGTATCGCACAAAATCCTGATCGAGAAAGATCTTGAAGCACAACGCCAGCAAATCCTGAACAACCTTGAAAAAGGACAGGTTCTGGAAGGTGTGATCAAAAACATGACCAACTTCGGTGTGTTCATCGATTTGGGTGGTGTTGACGGTCTGTTGCACATTACCGATATTTCATGGGGCCGTATCAACCACCCATCTGACCTGTTGTCACTGGATCAGAAACTGAACGTGGTTGTTCTCGACTTCGATGAAGAGAAAAAGCGTATCTCTTTGGGTCTGAAACAACTTCAGTCGCACCCATGGGATTCTCTGGACGAACAAATCCAGGTTGGATCGAAAGTTACCGGCCGCATTGTTAATGTTGCTGATTACGGTGCTTTCCTTGAAATCAAACCAGGTGTTGAAGGTTTGATCCACGTTTCTGAAATGTCATGGTCTCAGCACCTGCGCAATCCTCAGGAGTTCATGAATGTGAACGACGAGATCAGCGCGGTTGTATTGACGCTTGACCGTCAGGAGCGCAAAATGTCTCTTGGTATCAAACAATTGACAGAAGATCCTTGGACTCAAGGTTCATTGAAAGAGAAATATGCGATCGGTACCCGTCATAAAGGTGTTGTTCGTAACCTGACCAACTTCGGTCTCTTCATCGAACTTGAAGAAGGTATCGACGGTCTGGTACACGTTTCTGACCTTTCATGGACTAAGAAAATCAAGCATCCTTCCGACTTCGTGAAAGTAAACGACGAGCTGGAAGTAGTTGTACTTGAACTTGACGCGGACAACCGTCGTCTTGCTTTGGGCCACAAGCAGCTTGAAGAAAACCCATGGGATACTTTCGAAAGCATCTTTGAAGTAGGTTCAGTACATAAATCTACGATCGTTGCGAAAGGTGACAAGTTTGCTACACTCGAACTTCCTTACGGAATCGAAGGTGTTGCTTCTATCAAAAACCTTGCGAAAGAAGACGGAACATTTGCAGAAGTAGGTGAGAGCCTCGACTTCACTGTTCTTGAATTCCTGAAAGACGAGAAGAAAATCGTTTTGACTCACTCTAAAGTGAAAGGTGTTCCTGCTGAGGAAAGAAAAGAGCCGAAAGCTGCAAAAGCTCCTGCTACTGAATCCGTGAGCAAAGAAGCTGAGAAATCAACTTTTGGAGACCTTAGCGTTCTGTCTGCTTTGAAAGAGCAGTTCGAAGAGAGCGAGAAGAAAGGAAAAAAGTAAAATAAGTTGTGG
>CBIHPQ010000077.1:0-19454 GCA_966211825.1 uncultured Dyadobacter sp.
CACGGATGCTTCCGAGAACAACGCTTCCAGCCGGGCGCTCAGCACATCCACCAGCGCACTCGCTCCCAGCGACACCACGAGCAAAAAACCCAGTGTAAGGATCAGGGAGAAAGAAATCAGCCTGTTTTTCAGGTATTGCAGCCAGCCCTTTTTCGGTTTTGCCTTAATAGCCCATATAAAGTTGATCGAATCCTGCATTTCAGCAAACACCCCGGTGGCACCGATCAGCAGGGTAGCGATGCCTATTCCAGCTGCCATTCCGGATTTGTTCGACAGCTCGGCGTTTTTGAGGATTTCCTGCAATTGCGAGGCAGCGGAAGCACCCACCAGCCCGCTTATTTGCCCAAACAACTCTCCCTGGATCGCGTCCCTGCCAAAAAAAATACTAAAAACGGAAATGATGACAAGCAGCATCGGCGCCAGCGAGAATATCGTGTAATACGACAGCGCAGCGCTCAACTTCATGCCGTTGTCATTCAAAAATTCATCGAAGCTGTCTTTGAGCAAAGACCAGAATAGTTTAATTCGTTTCATAGTGTAATGTGTTGATACGGTTTTCCGGATGTTGATCGACAGGGTACCTGAAAACATTTATGCCAAATAAAGCACTCATTTGGAAAGTGTAACACCCGAAACGACAAAAAGAGCAACCAGGTGCTCTTTTTGTCGTTATTCAATTATCGTTGGTACCATTGCTACAACAGCAAGCCGGCCAGCGTCGCCGACATGTACGAAGCCAGTGTTCCCGATATCAATGCCTTGAACCCCAACCGCGCCAAGTCGGCCCGGCGCGACGGTGCCAGCTCGCCGATCCCTCCTACCTGAATGGCAATTGAGCTGAAGTTGGCGAAACCGCATAATGCAAAGCTCGTGATCACGATCGTTTTGTGGTCCAGCGTGTCTCTCAGCTTCACCATATCCAGGTAAGCGACAAATTCGTTGATCACCATTTTAGTGCCCATTAACGAGCCAGCCGCTTCGATATCCTTGGCCGGAACGCCCATTGCCCATGCGAAAACAGAGAAGATTTTTCCCAGTACAAAGTTGAAACTCAATTGCGGAAACGCGAAAAGACCGCCGATATAACCCAGCAGGTAGTCCAGCAATGCAACGAGTGCGATAAAACCGATCAGCATCGCGATCACATTGAAGCCCACTTTAAGGCCCTCGCCCGCCCCTGCGGCAATCGCGTCGAGCAGGTTGGCGTGTGTTTTCTGGATTTCCAGCTTCACCATTCCCTTCGTATCCGACTTATCGGTTTCCGGAAATACGATTTTAGAGATCACCAAGGCGCCCGGAGCAGCCATCAGGCTTGCCGCGATCAGGTAAGGCGCCGGTACACCCAATGAAATATAAACCGCCATTACGCCACCGGCAATGCAGGCAAAGCTGCCGGTCATGGAGGCCATCAACTCGGAGTTGGTCATGTTTTTCAGGTAGGGCTTGATCATGATCTGCGCCTCCACCTGCCCTACGAACGTGCTCGCCACGTTGGAAAGTGCTTCCGCCCCGCTCACACCCATGAGCCAGTACACGCCACGCGCAATCACGGAGACTACGCGCTGCATGATGCCCAAATGGTAGAGCATATTCACCAGCACGGCCACGAAAATGATAGTTGGGATAACCTTAAAAAAGAAGACGAAATCGTTGCCCGGTCCGAATGCACGCTGCATGAGCTCAGGCCTTACCAGTGTGCCGAAAACGAAGTCGGCGCCTTTATCGGAAAAAGAAAGCAATTTCTGCACCTTTTCGCCAAGCCATTGAAAGACAGACTGGCCAATGTCGGTTCGGAGGATAAAGACTGCAAGCCCGAATTGTAGGCCCAGGCCGACGACGACGGTACGGTAGTTGATGGCCTTTCTGTTGTTCGACATAGCAAATGCAATGCCCAGGATCAATACGATACCCAGCAATCCTGTAAATCTCTCCATGCTTAGTTTGTTGTCACTTTTTGACCAAAGGTGCAAAATAACAACAATTTAGTCGCATGGTGGCAACTAACTCAAAATATCAGGAAGAGAGGCAATTATTTAGAAGTTTTGTCTGATTTTGCATTGACCGTCATCGCGTCGGCGTGGCGATGGGCGATTTTCCAGACATTGTTTTCTTTCCGGAAAAGGACTGTCACGTGCAAATCGGCTTTGCGGCCGTCGGCGAAGCGGTAATACTCTTTTTGAATGAGGTAACCTTGGGTAACGCCTTCCTGACTTGCCACTTTTTCGTAGGTATATGTCACATCTTTTGCAGGCACAGCCCCTGCGCTGTTCAGACTAGCTTCAACGGCTTTCCAGCCTTTGGAATCAACATTTTCGGCACCTCCGAAAATGGTAACATCGTCCTGATGCGACCACAATGATTTAAAAAGTGCCGGATTGCCTTTTGCCATTTCAAGATTGGCTTTATGCAAATTTGCAACGGCTGCGTCCAGAGAGGATGTTGCAACAACTTTGGGAGACGGCTTGCTATCGTATCCCGCGGTAATGACTGGTTGGGTATTGTCTCTGGTCATCGTCCTGTATTTAAAGGACGATGCCAAAAGAATTAAAAGGATAAAAACTGAGATATTTCTTTTCATGGCTAATAAACTATTAAGTTCTCACTTAAGTAATGCAAATATCAGCGCTTAAAACATCATAAAATAGCGTATAAATACCTAATTAAGATGCGTCATACCACCTAATTACGCCTTTTTGCATAAAATAGTGTGTTTCGGTCACAAAAAAAGGAGAATAGTAACGAACTATTCTCCTTTTGTACTTTTTAAATACCTTCCCCTAATACCCAAGCACCGGCGAAAGCCACTTCTCAATTTCCTCTAATGGCATATTTTTACGCCGCGCATAGTCCTCGACCTGGTCCTTGTAAATCTTTCCAACGGGGAAATAGCGACTGTCCGGATGGGAGAAGTACCATCCGCTCACACTGCTTGCAGGGTACATCGCAAAGCTCTCCGTTAGGGTAATGCCGAGTTCTTCCGCACCCAACAAATCGAACAAATGGCGTTTTTCAGTATGGTCCGGACAGGCAGGATACCCCGGCGCCGGACGAATGCCCTTGTACTCCTCTTTGATGAGCTCTTCGTTGGTCAGGCTTTCGGCTTTGTCATAACCCCATAACTCCTTACGCACTTTCTCGTGCATTAATTCCGCCAATGCCTCCACCAAACGATCGGCCAATGCTTTGACCATAATGCTGTTATAGTCATCGTGGTCTTTTTCATATTTGTCCAGCAATGCTTCGATGCCCACCCCGGCTGTTACCGCGAAGCCGCCAATGTAATCGGTATGGCCGGATTCCAGCGGAGCCACGAAGTCGGACAGGCAGTAATTCGGCAGATTGGCCGCTTTCTGGCTTTGCTGACGCAAATGGTGCAATACCGCAGCGGTATCCGCTACCAATTCTCCGGCATTCAGGTTGTCGGCGCCCTGCTTACTTATTTTGTATTCAATATGCTGATGCGATCCGTGACGTTCGCAAGGGACTTCGCGGGTTTCTTCCTCAAAGTGGTGCAGTACAATATCGTCCTGGATCGAGTTGGCTGGCCAGAAACCTATCACCGCTCTCGCTTTCAGGGTTTTATCACGAATGATTTCGCCCAGAAGCACGGCTGCGTCTTCGTACAGTTTCATGGCCTCGCTTCCTACCACCTTATCTTCAAAAATCTTCGGATACTTGCCGTGCAGCTGCCAGGTCTGAAAAAACGGCGTCCAGTCAATGTATTCGGCAATATCTGCGAGATCGTAATCGTCGTACACGCGGGTGCCGAGGAACTTTGGTTTTACAGCCTGGAAGCTTGTCCAATCGATTTTGGCCTTATTATCCCTTGCCTTGTCGATTGCTATGTGCGCCTTTTCTCCGCCGCGTTTCGCATGATCGTCACGGAGTTTGGCATATTCCGCCTTGATATCCGCTAAAACCCCGGCCTGGCTTTGTTCGCTCTGGATCAGTTTACCAGCCACCGGCACGGAACGCGACGCATCGAGCACGTGGATTACAGGGCCCGAATAATTCGGGTCGATTTTCACCGCCGTG
Organism: uncultured Dyadobacter sp.; assembly: GCA_966211825.1. Taxonomy (GTDB): domain Bacteria; phylum Bacteroidota; class Bacteroidia; order Cytophagales; family Spirosomataceae; genus Dyadobacter. The sequence goes on from CBIHPQ010000077.1 coordinate 4,036, forward strand.
TGGATACGCGAGGTAGTAGCGCCACCGATGAGCAAAGGCGTCGTCATATGGCGTCGCTCCATTTCTTTGGCCACCCCCACCATCTCATCCAATGAAGGTGTGATCAGCCCTGAAAGCCCGATAATGTCAACATCATGCTCCAATGCAGCAGCGAGTATTTTATCGGTCGGCACCATTACGCCGAGGTCGATGATCTCGTAATTGTTACATCCGAGCACCACCCCTACAATATTCTTTCCAATGTCGTGAACGTCGCCTTTGACCGGTGCCAAGAGGATTTTACCTGCCGAAGAATTGCCTTCCTGTTTCTCAGCCTCGATAAAAGGTTGCAGGTAAGCCACTGCCTTTTTCATGACACGTGCTGATTTGACAACTTGCGGGAGAAACATTTTCCCTTCACCAAACAGGTCCCCGACAATGCTCATACCATCCATCAAAGGCCCTTCGATCACTTCAAGCGGACGTGCGAACAAGTGGCGGCATTCTTCGATATCTTCATCTATATAATCCGAAATACCTTTTACCAATGCGTGCGAAATACGCTCTTTAATAGGAAGCTCTCTCCACGAAAGGTCAGGGCCGCTTTGTGTTTTACCTTTATCCTTTACCGTTTCCGCATAGGTTACCAGCCGTTCAGTGGCGTCGGAACGACGGTTAAGCAATACATCTTCAACAAGTTCCAATACATCTTTCGGAATCTCATCATAAATACCGATCTGACCTGCATTCACGATACCCATATCCATACCCGCTCTGATGGCGTGGTAAAGGAATGCCGTGTGGATCGCCTCGCGCACCGGCTCGTTACCGCGGAAACTGAACGAAACATTGGAAACGCCGCCCGACACTTTCGCATGCGGAAGGTTTCCTTTGATCCACCGTACGGCATTGATAAAATCAACCGCGTAGTTGTTGTGCTCCTCCATTCCTGTCGCAACAGTCAGGATGTTGGGGTCAAAAATGATGTCCTCTGCCGGGAAACCTACTTCATCTACGAGAATGCGGTAAGCGCGTTCGCATATTTCTATACGGCGTTCATAGTTATCAGCCTGACCTTTTTCGTCGAAAGCCATAACAACCGTAGCCGCGCCATAGCGAAGTACCGTCCGTGCAGATTCTTTGAATTTCTCCTCCCCTTCTTTCAGTGATATCGAGTTGACGATCGATTTTCCCTGCACGCATTTCAGGCCCGATTCGATTACCTCCCATTTAGAAGAGTCGATCATCAAAGGCACTTTGGAAATGTCGGGCTCGGATGCGATCAGGTTCACGAATGTCTTCATCGCTTCGACCCCATCGATCATACCTTCATCGAGGTTCACATCGATCACCTGCGCGCCGCTTTCTACCTGCTCGCGCGCAATGCTCAATGCTTCATCGTATTTGCTTTCGCGGATCAGGCGGGCGAATTTCTTCGAACCCGTGACATTACAGCGCTCGCCGATGTTTACAAAGTTGGTCAGCTCATTGATCTTCACAGGTTCCAGACCTGACAGCTTCATCACCGTTTCAGTGGCCGGTAATGGCCTCGGTCGGTATTTGCGGGCCGTTTCGGCGATCACCCGGATATGGTCCGGCGTCGTTCCGCAGCATCCGCCGATAATGTTTACCAGGTTATCTTTCAAAAAGCCGTCGATCACCTCGCCCATTTGCTCCGGAGTCTCGTCGTACTCGCCCATTTCGTTCGGCAAGCCCGCATTCGGGTGTGCAGATGTAAAAAATGGCGATTCTTTGGCCAAAATCTGAACATATGGTCGCATCAAATCCGCTCCCAATGCACAGTTCAACCCCACCGACAATAGCGGCAAATGCGAAACGGAGGTAAGAAATGCCTCGGTCGTTTGGCCCGAAAGCGTCCGGCCGGAAGCATCGGTAATCGTTCCCGAGATCATGATCGGCAGCGCCTGGCCCGGCTCGATCCGCCAGGACGGCAAATGTTCCACCTTGCCGGCCTTCGCATCGACGAAGAACTGGTCGATGGCAAAAAGCGCCGCCTTGGCATTCAACGTATCAAAAATCGTTTCCACGAGCAGCAAATCGCAGCCACCATCGGTAAGGCCCTTTACCTGCTCGTAATAGGCTGTCACGAGCTGGTCGAAGCTGATCGCCCGGTAACCGGGGTTATTTACATCCGGTGAAAGCGACGCGGTACGGTTGGTAGGCCCGATAGAACCCGCCACGAAACGCGGCTTATCCGGTTCGCGTTCGGTGAATTCATCGGCCACTTCACGTGCGAGCCGTGCAGATTCGTAGTTCAGTTCGTACACGATCTCTTCCATACCGTAGTCGGCCATGGCGATCGTCGTACCGGAAAATGTATTGGTTTCGGCAATATCTGCCCCTGCCGCAAAATAAGCGGCGTGTATTTCCTTAATAATGTCCGGACGCGTCAATGAAAGCAGGTCGTTATTACCTTTCACATCGTGCGCCCAATCAGCAAACCGTTCTCCCCGGTAGTCGTGATCCTCCAATTTATACCGCTGGATCATCGTACCCATAGCGCCATCCAGTACCAGAATACGGTTTTTTAGAATTTCGCGGATATCTGCTTTTTGAGTTGCTACCATAAGTGTTTTAATGTATGATTATCATTTCGCCGGAAAAGCACATGCTTTCTGAATTAGCAAATTTAAGTCAATAGATGTTTTGTTCAATAAATTCAAAAAATTCAGACTAAACGTCTGGTAATTTTACGCAACCTAAATTATTTATCTATATTCGAAGCCATCTCGAAGAGAATAAAGATATTCTATCTATGCATAATCTGGACGATATTGACGCCAAAATCCTGCATTTGCTGCAACAGGACGCCACTTTGAAAACACGTGAACTGTCGGAAAAGTTGAACCTCTCCTACACGCCCGTCTATGAACGCGTGCGAAGGCTCGAAAAGGAGGGCATTATCAAGAAATACGTGGCGCTGGTCGACCGCGAGAAAGTAGGCAAGAAGCTGATGGCTTTTTGCAACATCGCCCTCAAAGAGCATTCAAAAGTAATGGGGGAGAAATTCGTGAAGGCCATATCGGCGATGTCCGAGGTGATGGAATGCTTCAATATCTCAGGCGACTATGATTTTCTGTTGAAAGTAGTGGTGGACGATATGTCGCAATACCAGCAGTTTTTAATGCAGAAACTGGGCTCGCTGGAAAACATCGGTAGTACCCACAGCCTGTTTGTAATGGGTGAGATCAAAAATTCGTCGGCGCTGGAAATGCTGCCTTCTAAAAAATAAATACGGCCCCGGAAAATCCAGCACCGTATTCCAACTCACCCCTAACAAAATATTTTTATGATCGGTATGACCCGTTAATGTCTGATATAATTACGCCCAAGGGACCTTTCTGGTTCCTCTTTTCTGCCTTTACGCCCCCTTTTTCGCCCATGTTGCATGGCTGCGACATTTTTTCGCGATTTTTTTCGACCTCTTCCCGATTTCCGAAGCATCAAAAGTTTTCGTATTTTTTTGCAACAGATTAGCGGGCAGGGACGTATTCGAAATAGAGAAATTCTATCCCTGACAATTTGATACCCTGACTTTGCTTTTTAAAAGAAAAATATCTTTTAACGAAAACGACTTTGGGTCGGTGGTAGCGGCATGTATTGCCGGGGATAACCAGGCACAGCGGCATTTGTACAAACAGTTTTTCGGTTATTCAAAAAGCATTTGCCTGCGGTATACCGCGTCGACGGAGGAAGCAGAGGAAGTTTTGAATGAAGGATTTTTAAAAGTATTCAACAATCTGGGAAAGTACGATCCCAATCACCCTTTCAAGGCGTGGCTGCGGACAATCATGGTGAATACGGCGATCAGCTACTACCGCAAGCACAGGAAGCATACGGAAGATGTGATTGCACTGGAAGACGCCCCCTATCCCAAATTCGATGAAGATGTCATAAGCCAGATCACTGCTGATGAAATACTGGAACTGATCCAACAGATCAAACCGGTTTACAAAAATGTATTTTTATTATACGTGGTGGATGGCTACAATCATCGTGAGATAGCAGACCTGCTGCAAATCAACGAGGCGACGGTAAGATCGCATTATGTGCGTGCCCGGGCTCGTTTGCAGCATTTGATCAAACAATATTACCCACATCTCTTCCCAAGTGATTGGGCTGTCAAGTCATTCAGAGGCAATGAAAACTAATAGATTTGAAAATACTATACGCCGAAAATTAGAGAGTATTGAACCGGACTTTCAAGAGCAGGACTGGGCCCGTATGCAAAATTATATGCAGACCCACACTCCGCCATCGTTCCTGCAACAATACGGTTCCTGGATCGGGTACGCCGCCGCCGCGTCGGTGACCTCGGTGATGGCCTATATGTACGTCAACCAGCTCTCTCAGAACGACCATCTGGTGCAGGACGTGAAGAACCTGCAAAGCCAGATCGAGTTGATCCGTAACCAGCCGCAAGTTGCCAAAACAGATACGGTTTACTTTCTGCAAACCGGTCCCGACGGCCAGAGCCTTAAGGCGACGTTGCGGCCCCGGGACCTCAACCATTACCAGTCACAAACCGCAGTACGTCAGGATTTGGGACAGGAGGATTTGGCTCTTTCAGAACTTGAACAGAAAGCAGTTGAAAGTGACCTCGCTGCCTCTGCTAAATATGCAAACGAGCTTCCCGAAAAGTCGGGCGAATCGGTGGCGGCAGCTCAGCCTCTTCGTGAAGCGTCTCCTACCGGGTCCAATCCAACGGGAGGGGCAAATTTCGGGGCTGGCCAAATTCCAAAAGCACCGGTAAACATGGCTGACAGCAAGACGTTCGACAGCGATTTCCGGATTACCGCTATCAACAGCCCGATCGAAATACATTCCGGCATTTCCCTGAAACGGAAAATGCATTATGAGCTTGCCAGCAAACTTTCTGCCCGGCAGATTCAAAAGGCGCTGGTGAACAATATGCAGATCGCCAAAGCGCCTGTTTCCGGCAAAAAAGGCGAGCAACTTGCCCAAGCCGAAAGTGTGATCCCAAAATTGCCGTTAAAAACCCCTTATCGTTTCGGGGCCGGTTACCAGATCGAAGGGAATGGCCAGGGCAAGACGGTACTTGGAGAAGTGATTATTAGGAAGAAATTCTCGATCGCGGCAGGCATTACCTGGCTGAAAGTGAAACCGGCCGAATTTTTTACTGAAACGATATTCAGGGAGAAGGCCCGCAAGGATTTCAAAGAGACACATCCGGGCGAAGTGCCGCTTATGTTCCAGCTTTATAATATCAAAATTGACCAGAGTGTAGTCCAAATGCCGCTTACGCTCGCTTTCCGGAACACTGTGAAAGACGATTGGGCCTATTATGCGAGTATGGGCACGAATATCAGGCTTTCGTCCAAGGAAACCATTTCCTACGATTGCCGCGGGCCGAGAAATGAGTTCTTCAATCAGAGCTTTTCTAAAAAAGGTGACGTGTCGCCGATCACTTCGATGAACTTCGCGGTTGGAATAGAAAAGTCCTGGCATCCGATCGTGGTCCAGGCGGAAGGCTACTGGGTCAATTACTTCAAACCCATCACACCACTCCGGCACGGCGCCGGTCCGGGCCTGAAAGTTAAGCTATTGTATCAGATAGGCCATCAAATGTAGATTTAAACAATGAAGTTTCGCGGGCAGGGTATTGAATCTTGTCCGCGAAACTCTATTTTTGGCCTTTATTAACTCCCCTAGTTGACGAGCTTTTGAAATTCGCAGCCATAGATATCGGTTCCAATGGTGCCCGTATGCAAATCTCATCCGTTTTGCATGATGAAGGCATTTCCCGCTTCAAGAAGGTCGAATACGTCCGGTTCCCGCTTCGCCTCGGACATGATGTTTTTACCCAGGGAAGCATTACCCCTCAAAGCGAGGACCGCATGATGAAATTGATGCTGGCTTATCAGTTGCTGATGGAACTCCATGAGGTCGACGATTTTATGGCCTGCTCTACCTCCGCCATGCGCGAGGCTGCCAATGGGCAGGAAGTCCGTGACCATATCGAAAGGCGGACAGGAATCCACATTCAGATTATCGACGGCCAGAAGGAAGCGGAACTCGTGAATAATGTTGTCGTGCAATCGCTGAGCGACGGGCAGTACATTCACATCGACGTCGGCGGCGGTAGCACCGAGCTGAATTTGTACCAGGACAAGCAGAAGATCACGGCAAAATCGTTCAAGCTGGGCTCTGTGCGGCTTTTGGAAGGAAAAGAATCCAAAAATGCCTGGATGAAAATCAAGGAATGGATCAATCAGAATGTCGATTACAGCCGGCCGATCCAGGCGGTGGGTACAGGCGGTAATATCAATAAGCTCTTCGACCTGTCTTCCAAACTCACCGAAAGCTCGACCAGCCTGGAAGAAATACAGCGGATGCGCGATTATATCGACCAATTTTCGCTGGCCGACCGCATTAATAAACTGCAACTCAACCCCGACCGTGCGGACGTGATCGTGCCGGCCGGTGATATTTATACTTCTGCTATGCGCTGGGCGGGTGCGGAAGTCATTCACGTGCCCGATGTGGGCCTGAAAGACGGTATGCTGCAAGTACTCTACGAACGCGCATGTCGCAAAAAAAAGGCCTGATATCAGGCCTTTTTGCATTTTACTATTTCTTTTCCGGTATTACCAGACCTGTTCCAGATCCTTCGCCGAATATTTGTGGTTTCTTTCCGTGAAAACGCTGTCCGTGTCTTCTTTTTTCAGATTAAGCGGGTTTTTCTTGGTCAGCTTTGCAATGGCCGCTACTGGGAACAAAATGACGAAGAATACCAGCGACAAGAGGATTTTCCCGTTAATAGCCCCAAGGACTTCCGCGATCTTGTAACAACCTTTCACCACCAGGTCGCCAAAAGCCGGAATAGCAAGGCTGAAAACGCCGATTACCGCCGCGGCAATCAGGAAATAGGGATATTGGGATTTAAAAATAAAATATAATACTACCAACCCGGTGACGATCACCAGCTGCGCCTTTACTTTTTCAGATTCACTCATTTTGATAAAATAGTATTATTGCCGGCAGCAACGGATTAAGCATTACTGCCGGACGAATGTTTCAGATATGAACTGGATTGATCTGCGTGGAACTGATAAAATCAGAACAAGGTGTAGATGAAAGGTGCCACAGCCGAACCACCACCGATCACAATGAGAACGCCGATCAGGAGCAGAACGATGATCACAGGAGCGAGCCACCACTTCTTACGCTCCTTCATAAATGCAAATAAATCTGTTAAAAAATCCATCGTTATATAGTGTTTAAAAACTCAAATTTAAGACTAATTACCTTCTTACCCACAACTAACCCGTTAAATCTGAGTTACCGTTTGTTCATTGCCTGATAGAGCCTGTCGGCGATCAGCTGATTCAGCGTCGCGCTGCCGTGGCCATCATTCTTTCCTACAACTCGCTCTTTCTCAGGAATTTTAACAACTCCGTCGTTGATACCCACTACCGTCACATTGTTTGATTTCAGGTAATTTTCAACCGGTTTGGTATAACCGGCGCTCTTTTCCACCTGAAACAGGAACGGGATGAACACGGCGTACATTTCTGCCTTCGTACTGTCGCGATAGGCGAGCATCGCTGAAAGATCTCTCAAATGCGCATTCAGCACAGTTGTATCGGTATAAGCCGTTTGTACAAACTTTTCAAAAGTACTGAAACCGGTGTGCGGCAGCTGCCAATAGATGAAATTGGGCAAATAGAAGCGCTTCACAATGGTCGCGGTCGGGCCTTTCAGGTCGGCATACGGCTCAGCGCCGGTGAGCGTCAATCCCTTTTCGCGGCCTACTTTCTCAATATCGTTAGGGAAATATTCAAGAATGATGATATCCGGCTTTACAGGGAATTCTCGCAAGCGCTTCGCTTCATCACGCGTGTCCGCGCCCGACATTCCGAGGTTGTAAATCGTATATTTATCCGCTCCGAGTTTGGCTTCGAGCATATTGGAAAACCGTTCGTTCACGTCTTTCAACCCGTGGCCGGCGGCAAAGGAATCGCCGATAACCAAGACCTTCTTCTTTCCCGGCTCATTCCGGAGCTCCTTGTCGTGGTAACCCAGCGAATTTACGGGGTGCCAATATTTCTCCCACCAGATCTGCGAAGCCTTGGAAAGCACTCCCTCGTGGCTTTGGGGAATGTACATGAACACAATTTCAAGAAATATCAGCACGACGACCAGTGGCGTAACGATCGTTACAATGTTGGCCAAAATGCCTTTGGCCTTGCTTTTCACTACCCCGTAATAGAAGATGCGGAGTATCTCGATAATCAGCAGAAACCAGAATGCAAATTTAGCAAGGCGGATGTGCCAGCTATCGCTCTGCGGGTATCCCGGGTAGTCGAATTTGATGTGAAATTTGTCCGGATAGAACAAGAACACAAACAGCAATCCCAGGAACAGGATGCGGATAATGCTGGTTACAATTTTAGATGCCATTACGTTGGGTGCTCAATAAATACAGGATTAGTCAAGAACGAATTCTTCCTTCCAGTTATCTTTTTCCAGCCATTCGGGCTGCTGTTTTTTGTCAAAAATATAGTTACCTACTACGAGGTAATCCATTTCCGTACGCATGAAACAGCGGTATGCGTCATTCGGTGTACAAACGATCGGTTCCCCGCGGACGTTGAAACTTGTATTCACGATCACCGCGTATCCGGTCAATGCCTTGAAGGATTCGATCAGGTCGTAATAGCGTGGATTTGTTTCCTTGTGCACCGTCTGGATACGCGCCGAATAGTCGATGTGCGTAATCGAAGGCAAGTCGGAGCGCTCGAAATAGAGCTTTTCACGCAAATCCAGTGAGCCATAATTCGCGGGTACCGGCTTTCTGCGGCTTTCCGCAACCGGATGCACCAGCAGCATATAAGGTGAAATGCCGTCGTAATCGAAATAATCCTGGCAATCCTCTGCCAGTACCGACGGTGCAAACGGCCGGAACGATTCGCGGTATTTGATTTTTAAATTCAGTTTTTTCTGCATTTCTGCATTGCGCGGGTCTCCGAGGATACTGCGACCACCCAATGCACGCGGCCCGAACTCCATCCTGCCCTGCACCCAGCCTACCACATTGCCTTCCGACAAGAGCCTTGCCGCGTCCTGGGTAAGGTCTTTGAAGTTCTCGTAATAGGTGTAAACCGCCTTGTATTTTTTGGCCGTCAAAGCAACGTCGAGGTCAGAGAAAGTAGGTCCCAGGTAAGAACCACGCATGGCATCGGCCTTCCAGGTGATCTTTCTTTCCTGCCCGAAATAAATATGGAAAGCGGCTTGCGCGGCACCCAACGCACCTCCCGCATCGCCGGCAGCCGGTTGGATGAAGATGTCTTTAAAAATATTGGCTTTTTGCAGCTTACCATTTGATACACAGTTCAATGCAACTCCACCGGCCATACAAAGGTAATCGGCGCCGGTAAGACGTTTGGCTTCTTTGGCCATCCTTACCACCGCCTCTTCGGTAATATTCTGGATCGCGAGGCCAAGGTTACAATGGATCGCTTCGAGCGCATCCTCAGGCCTGCGGGTTTTGAAGCCGAACAATGCTTCCCACTTATGCTCATTGACCATTTTCAGGCCGGTAGCATAGTCGAAATAATCCTGGTTGAGCCACACCGATCCGTCTTCTTTCAGGTCGATCAGTTCTTTCAGGATAATGTCCTCATAACGCTTGATATCCGGTGACGACGGATCGCCATAGGGCGCCAGGCCCATCAGTTTATATTCGCCTGAGTTTACGCGGAAGCCCAGGAAGTAAGTAAATGCAGAATATAGCAACCCGAGTGAATGCGGGAAGCGGAGCTCTTTAAGTATGCTGATATCCTTTCCCTCGCCGAGGCAGATCGACGCCGTGGCCCATTCGCCGACGCCATCGATGGTCAAAATGGCCGATTTCTCAAATGGAGAAGGGTAATAGGCGCTGGCAGCGTGCGAGAGGTGGTGCTCAGGGAAGAGCATTTTCACCTTCTTCTTTTTATCGTAGCCCAGCTTTTCCAGCTCCTCGTTGATCAGCCTTTTCAGGAACATTTTCTCTTTGATCCAGACCGGCATTGCCGTCAGGAACGAGCGAACGCCTTTCGGGGCAAATGCGTAGTAGGTTTCGAGCAATCTTTCGAATTTCAGGAGCGGCTTGTCGTAAAAAACGATCGCATCGAGCTCGTTGATAGATAGCCCGCCATATTCAAGGCAAAAGGCTACTGCATTGGAGGGAAAACCGGGGTCGTGCTTTTTGCGTGTGAAACGCTCTTCCTGTGCTGCGGCGACAATTTCACCATTATCTATAAGAGCCGCGGCTGAATCGTGATAGAAGGCCGAGATACCTAAAATTTTCATTAAAGCGTGTTTAGAATAATTTGTACAGTTTCTACCTATACCGTTCAAAAGGCGTGCAAGATAAGCATTTTGAGCAAGGCTGCAACCCGGCGGGGCGGTCTAGCTACCGCCGTATTTCTATTAAACGGTTCGGAATCAGTCAAATAATAAGGCCGGATAATGAAATGTTAACAGATTCGTCACCCCTTCCGGCTTTAATTGATTAATTATGAAGCACTTTGAAAGCGGGACAGGTTCGCTACACTATTTTTTGCCGTATGATAAATTGTACAATTTCATGGGCAAAACGTTGCGCACCGGACTCGCTGATGTGGCAAACATCACAAAACAATGTCGAATCTTTTGGCATCCGTTTTTCCAGATCCAGGAAGGGCGTGCCGTATTTCATCGCTATCTCCCTCACTACCTGGTTATGCTGCGCAATACCCGCCTTCACATTGGCCGGCTCGCCCCACATCGTAACGGGTGTGGCAAACATGCATTTGGCATAATGAAGATTATCACTTTCCCGGCCCGTGAGCGAATCTTTGGGAAAATAGGAAGCATAGCTTACCAGCAACAGCTTCTCGCCCCGCTGCTGTGCAATGGAGGCGATGCCTTCTACATTCTTTTTGTAACAATGCTTTGTCCTGAGCTGGCGCCCGAATTTTGCGAACCGGGGATCTACGCCGATGGGCTCGAGGTAGATCTCACCGCTAAGCTTGTCACGCATTGCGCTCAATACCTTGTCGGCCAGGTAAGGAATGACTGAAATGTCGATTTCGGGATGTCTTAAGAACAGATAGATCTCCGAATACCATTTAACGTGGGAGTAATCGTCCCGGAAGTTGCCGGGCGGGATATTGTTCACTCTCGTATCATTAATGCCTTCATAATAAATCACCAGGTCGAACCGCTGCTCAGCCAAAAATCTGTATTTGAGCAAATTATCCAGTGACGTATGCGCCGGAGCGGCCGCATTGACGACTTCAAAATCCCTCGTTCCGCCATAAGCTTTCGTGAGGATCGTGTCGAGCCTTGTGTGAAGGTTGGAATAGCCGGGGCTTACCACCGACCCGCCCAGTATCAGAATGCGGGTCGATTTACCAGTGCCGCCGGTTTGCTGTGGGGCGCTCTGTTTCAGGTTCTTATAAAAACCGTCGAAGATATACCCCGACGGTTTCCAGAATGAATAGCCATAACAGCAAAGAAATGCGCGGCTGAAAAGCTCGGCACTGCCCGCGAGCACGAGCACGAAAATGATGTAAAAGGATAGCTTCCGGAGTTTCATTGTGCGTATCGGTGTGATAGCGACAAATCAAGTACCCGGGATTTACATGTAAAAAACGGATAATCGTCCGGCTGGGCTTAGTTAGCAAACGATAAGATTTACAAAATTTTGGTAGGCTTGTGATGCTCGTCCATGGCCACGAACGTAAAAATCCCCGTGACGGCTTTTTCGCGGCTCTCTTCATACATTTTCTCCACGAAAATATCGACACGCACCTTCATACTGGTATTACCGACGGTCTCGACGCGGCCTACCAGCTCGATGATCGTCCCGGCAGGAATGGAGCGGGTAAAATCAATACGGTCGGTCGATACGGTAACACACCGCAGCCTCGAAAACCGCGTGGCGGCGATAAATGCAACTTCGTCCATCATCGACAGTGCCGTACCGCCGAAAAGTGTATCGTAATGATTGGTATTGTTAGGAAAAACAGTTTTAAAAACGTGGGTTTCCGAAGCGGAAATTCTTTCTTCTAATGTCAAAATGAAACTTGTTAATGGTATTGGTAACGGGTGTTTGGGTCGGGCATTGTCACGTGTGGTCAGGTGTGGTCAGGCTTGGTCAGATGTGGTCAAGTGTAGTCAGGTGTGGTCAGGTTTGGTCAGGTATAGTGATGTTTAGCATTGATTAATCAAATTCCTCAACAGTCTCGCCACACATCACAATACTTGACCTTACCTGACTACATTTGACAACACTTGACAATACTTGACTAGACCTGACCACACCTGACCATTCCGGTTCGTCGCTAGCTTACAACCTCGACCGATTCGCGCAGCAAGTTAGCCGCAGAAATCATGTTACGCAAAGCGGCTTCCGTTTCCGGCCATTTACGGGTCTTTAATCCGCAGTCGGGATTTACCCAAAGATTACGCGCCGGGATCACTTTCAGTGCCTTTTCCAGCAGGAACACCATTTCATCGACCGTCGGCACGCGGGGCGAGTGGATATCGTATACGCCCGGCCCTATTTCATTCGGGTAGTTAAATTGCGCGAATGCATCGAGCAGCTCCATTTGTGATCTTGACGTTTCGATCGTGATCACGTCTGCGTCCATGGCGGCGATGGAATCGATAATGTCGTTGAATTCCGAATAGCACATGTGCGTGTGGATCTGCGTCTGATCGGCCACGCCGGCTGCGCTCAGGCGAAAAGCATCTACTGCCCATTTCAGATAACCTTTCCATGCGTGTTTTCGCAACGGTAAGCCTTCACGGATCGCCGGCTCGTCGATCTGAATAACCTTGATCCCCGCCTTTTCCAGATCCACTACCTCGTCACGGATCGCCAATGCGATCTGGAAAGTAGTATCGCGTCTCGGCTGATCGTCGCGCACAAACGACCATTGCAGGATCGTCACCGGGCCGGTGAGCATGCCTTTTACCAGCTTTTCAGAATTTGCCTGGGCAAACGACGACCATTTCACCGTCATCGGTGCCGGGCGTTCCACGTCGCCATAAATGACCGGCGGCTTCACACAACGGCTGCCGTAGCTTTGCACCCAGCCATTTTGGGTAAAAACAAAACCGGAAAGCTGCTCGCCGAAATATTCCACCATATCGTTCCGTTCGAATTCGCCGTGCACCAGCACGTCGATCCCAAGCTCTTCCTGCCAGCGTAGCGAATCCACAACTTCTTCCCGAATGCGGGTTTCGTATTCTTCCAGGGTCAACACGCCTTTTTTGAACTGAGCGCGCAGCTGCCTTACCTCATCCGTTTGCGGGAACGACCCGATTGTCGTGGACGGGAACAGGGGCAATTTCAGTTTTTCCAATTGAATGGATTGCCGTACAGAAAATGCATTCAGCCGCTCGAAATCCGAATCGCGCACTTTGCCAACCCTCGCTTTCACTGCGGGTTTATGGATCAGAGCGGACGTGCGGCGGCTTTCAATGGCACTTTGATTGTCGAGATATTCAGGTTCGTTGGCATAATCCGCAACTGTGAGCCTTGCCAATGTCGCTACCTCATGCAGTTTCTGCCTGGCAAACGCCATCCAATTTTTGATTTCCGGCGTAAGCACACTTTCATTTTTTTCAAGGTCCAGATCGTACGGGCTATGCAGCAACGATGACGACGGTGCTACCAGAATGCGCTCTTCTCCCAGCACATTCACTGCCTCACTGATCCACTCCAAAGATTTCCGGTAGTCGTTTTTCCAGATATTCCGACCATCCACGACACCCAGCGAGAGCTTTTTGGAAGAGGACACAAATTCATCGGCTGCGAGGATCAGCGGCAAAGTTTCGGCGCCCCGTGTGAGATCGATATGCAATGCGTCGATCGGCAATGCGGTTGCCGTAGCGAGATTATCCTCCAATGTCCCAAAATAGGTCGCAACCAGGATCCTCAGCTTCGGAACGGCCTCCCTGATCTGGTGATAGGCGCTCAAAAAAGCCAGCTTTTCTTTTTGTTCCAAATCCAGCACCAGACCCGGTTCATCGAGCTGCACCCATTCGGCGCCCCTTGCCGCGAGTTCTTTTAGTATGGATATATAAACCGGCAAAAGGCTGTCGATCAGATCTATCCGGTCGAAACCCGCCTCTTTCTCCTTGCCCAGAAGCAGGTAAGTTACCGGGCCCAGCAGGACAGGTTTTGTCAGTATCCCTTTTTGCAATGCATCCTCAAATTCCAGCAAAACCTGGTCCGAATACCTTTTGAATTTCTGGTTTTTCGTAAACTCCGGAACCAGGTAGTGGTAGTTGGTATCAAACCATTTGGTCATTTCCATGGCATTGATATCCAGCCCGTTCTTCTGGTAACCCCGGGCCATTGCGAAATAGAGGTCGAGTTCCTTGTTGGATTTGCCGTCGAGCAACTGGTAATAACGTTCCGGAATGGCGCCTACCATCAGCGAAGTGTCGAGGACGTGGTCGTACAGCGAAAAATCATTGGAAGGGATCAGCCCGATGCCCGCATTTTGCTGCGTTTCCCAGTTCTGATGGCGGATTTTCCGCGCGACTTTCTGCAATGCATCGCGGTCGATCGTTCCGGCCCAGAATTGTTCGTTGGCCTTTTTGAGCTCACGGTGGCTTCCCACACGCGGGTAGCCGAGGTTGTGTGACAACATAAATTTTTGTGTTTAAAGAGTTAATAAAAACCCTGTGAAAACACCCTCCCATCCCGGCAAACGGCTGTTGCGTACGTTGGCCGGTACTTCATTTTATCGCGGTAACAGCGCGGCTGCCTTGCGAAATGAACAGATACAGTTCCCCCCTAACCTGCCGGGAGCCTGTGGTACTGCAATAAAATGTGGTAAATCAATGCTTGACTGCCCCCCATCCGTGAGGGAGAAGCCATTGAGCGTGATGGCAAGTCTCCTGGCTTGTATCATTTTTACCGCCCTTCTCGCTGCGCCGGGCGCTGCAATGGGACGCGAGGATAAAAACTTGTCCTGAAATGCTCAGAACGGACACTTACAGTAGCACGACTGCCCGTGAGTTGCACACGGTTCCTTTTTGTTTTGCTCGATTTTGGCTGAGGGATCCAAAAGCAAAAACCATCACCCCGATTGACGGGCGTTCACAAAGAACTGCGTCAAATTTAGCCGTGACGGGCATTCAGCTGTAAATGGCCATGCGATTTAAGTGAAGCAGGGAAAAATTAGTATTTCCGGAAGGATAAAATATCTGTTTGGGCAATAAAATGGTGGGTTGAAAAGTGATTTTGTAAGTGGAGATTTTACGGAAAATACCGGTAGACTTCTTTTCTATGCAGTATCCGTGCCAAAATCACTGTGTCGTTCTCGAGAAAAATGCCCACACGATATTCTCCCAATCGGCCGGCTTTCCTGATCTCTCCGACCAAGTCCCTGACTTGTAATTGAATTTCAGGA
>CBIHPQ010000078.1:0-19390 GCA_966211825.1 uncultured Dyadobacter sp.
GCCAGCTTTTTGAGCAATGCAAACTTGTCGCGGTAATTGGTAATGCCAATCAATTCTTCGTCGAGTGCAACCGGCACGGGCGACGAGGCGCAAAGTTCCGCCATCAACTCATGCTGACCGGCTTTTACAGGTTGCTCAATCGAATGCAGGCCAAATGCGCTCAGCCTAGCGAGCCTTTCCTTTGCATTATCCGCTGTAAATGCACCATTCGCATCCACGCGCAAGGTAATCCTGCCCGTATCGAACCGTTCCCGCACTGCTTCCAGTATCCGGCATTCCTGCTCGAAATCGATCGCCCCTACTTTCATTTTAAGGGTCGTGAAACCCTGCGAAAGCTTCTCTTCCACCTGGCCCATCATATTTTCATACGAACCCATCCAGATCAGCCCGTTCATCAGAATGCCTTTGCCCTGATCGGAAAAGCCATTTTTGAAGAGGATCCGCTGACCACCGTTCATGATATCGAGCAAAGCCATTTCGATGCCCGCACGAACAGACGGAAGGTTTTCAGGAATCAGTTGTTCAAGGATAATGCCCAGGTTAAATGGAAAGACGTCCAGATCCAGGTCGTTGAAAATGCTGCAAACATCCGCCAGTTGGGCCTCAAAATCCGGCCGATCGTCGACACTCAGGCCCGGCAGCGGCCCGCATTCACCATATCCGGCAACACCTGGCTTTTCAGAATCGGTTACGATGACGATCCAGGATGTTTTTTGTGTAAGTACCCCGCGAGAGGTGCCCGCTTCCTTGCGAAAATGAAGCGTATGCGGCTTATACACAATTTTTAAAGGCATGATTTTGCGGTGTCAGATTTTAAAAGGGGCACAATATTAGACAAAATTTACGTAATTATGCACCAGGATGAAAGAGCTGCCCTGGATAAAAATTGCATTGCTACCCCTCTCGTGGCTCTACGGTTTCATCACCGATGTCAGGAACCTGCTATTCGACCGCCAACCGCTGCGCTCCTCGAAAGTACCGCAATTTGTGATCTCCGTCGGGAACCTCACCGTAGGCGGAACCGGCAAAACGCCTGTCATCGAATACCTCACCAAAATCTTTGCCGGACGCATCCCTACCGCAATTTTAAGTCGAGGCTACGGCCGGCAGACGCGTGGTTTTTACCTGGCCGATGACACTGCCTCTGCTGCCACGATCGGCGACGAGCCATTTCAGTTTTATACCAAATTCAGGAACCAGGCGGTGGTGGCAGTTTGCGAAAAGAGGGTCGAGGGCGCCGAAAGGATTCTGGATTTCTATCCCGAAAATAAACTGCTCCTGCTGGACGACGCCTTCCAGCACCGCGCCATTCGCCGCGACATTAATATCCTGCTGAACGATTACAACAGGCCATTCTACGAAGACTACCCCTTCCCTGCCGGCCGGCTGCGCGAGCGGCGACATGGTGCCCGGCGGGCCGATGCGGTGATCGTCACCAAATGCCCGGCAGCGCTCGATACTTCGGAAAAAGGGCATATCCGCGAAAACATCCATCGGTACACCCGCGCGGGCGTGCCGGTTTTCTTTGCCACCACGCGCTACGACGTCCCGCTGTCATACGAAGGGCTGCCGGTTGCGTTAAAGAATGTTAAAATGGCGGCAGGGATCGCAAATCCGTTGCCATTCGCCGCATATTTGAGCACCCGGTTCAGCGTTACAGACCGGAAGGTTTTTCCGGATCATCACAATTACACGCCAAGTGACTTCGAAGACCTGATTAAGAACCTAAAAAACGATACTTTTGTGGTCACGACTGAAAAAGATATGGTCAAATTAAAACCGTTGGTTGTCTCGAAAGGCTACGCAGCACGCTTTGCGTACGTTCCCGTTTCCGTAGATTTCGGGGACGAAGAACCGGCTTTCGTACAATGGGTCACATCGCAGACCGGCGCCCGGTTTTAAAACGGCAGAACGAGTTTCCCTCTATGAGAATTGTTTTATATAGCTTACTGTGTGTTTTATGCAGCTTCATCCTTACCATCCCGACAGCCAGCGGCCAGGTGAAGCTGCCCGGCAACGTGCGCATGCCCAGCGGCGGAGGCGGGGGCGGTGCACGCGGGGGCGGCGGACAAGCTATTCTCGACGATAGCACCAAGAATGTCTACGGTCCGCAGACGACCATGCATTTTTACGAGCACGACATTTACAATAACCGTGATTCGGTACGGTACCGCGTCGATACGGGCCTGACCAACTTCCACCGCTGGATGCCGATGGACAAGGCCTGGGGCAAGCTCGCCGACCTGGGCAACCATGTGACCGCATCGCGCAACCTGTTTTTCCAGCCCCGCGAAGACATTGGGACGCAGCTCGGGCTCCGGTCGTATGATGCGTACGCGATCAAACAGGAAGAGGTGGCCTATGTGGACACCAAATCGCAGCATACCGAGATCGATTTTATGTCGGGGCCTAAAAAGACATCGCTCGGGACATTTGCCTACACCCAGAACGTGCATTCACGGTTCAACTTCGGGATCCGGGGCACGCGTCTGACGTCCAATAAGATCTACGGGTTCGTCAATAGCATTAATTCGGCGGCATTGCTGGGCCAGAACTGGACGTTTCTCGCTCATACCAGCTTCTTTTCCAAAAACAAAAAATACCTGATCCTCGCGCATTACCGGCACATGAACATGCGGGTGAAAGAGCAAGGCGGAGTGATCCCGAATGTCGACGACGCGGGTGTCGTCGATAAATATTCGTACGACGGTGCCGCCAAAATCAGCGACAATGCCAACTCCTGGGAGCGGCGACATGTTTTCCACGTCTACCAGCAATACCGGCTCCTGAATGGGTTCCAGGTTTTCCAGCAAGCCGATTTCCAGAGCACGATCGACCATTATACCGATCTGGACATCGGGCGGGGAGTTGAAAAACTCATCTACCCTGCGGCACGGTTTAGCACGACGCAGACCCGGCAGGACATTTACTACAAGCTTTTCGACAACAAGATCGGGATTAAAGGGTATTACGAAGGTTTCAACTACCGCGCCTATGTCCGGCAACGGTTTTATGGCATGCGGGGCGGGGCGCAGTCCGCTAATGAGACGGGCGATCCGTACCTGACTTACCGTACCGGCCTGAAATTCGACAATATCATCGGTGCGTGGCTGGGTTATTACCTCAAAGACTCGGTGCAATATCTGACCGCCGAGGCCGATTTGAACCTGGCCAAAAATGTAGAATACCGCTTGAAAGGCGAGTTGAACACGCGCTGGGGAAAAGCTGGTTTCCAAAGCATCCAGACGGCCCCCGACCTGCTCACGCAACGCTATATCAACAATCATTTCGACTGGCGCACAAATTTCGACCCGACCAAAGTCCAGACGATCTTCGCGTCGCTGGTGCTGAAAACGAAGAAGATAGAGTTTGTCCCTGAGGCGCAGGTACATCAGATCAACGACTATATTTATTATGATACGGCCGCCGTACCGCGTCAGCTCAATGCCGGTTTCAGGTTACTGCGCGTAGGTTTCAATTCCGGCATTCATTTGAACCGCTGGAATTTCACGACAATGGCTTACCTCACGCTGAACGATAACAAGGACGTGATGCGCATTCCGACGGTTTTCGCGAGCGGCGAGGCCACGTTTGATTTTGTGTATGCCAAAGTCCTTTTTATCCAGCTCGGCCTTGCGGCGCGGTATCGCTCCTCATACCTGGCGGACGCATATATGCCCATTACACAACAGTTTCATTTACAGGACAATACAAGACTGGATCAAAATGTGGTGGTCGACGGTTTTGCCAATGTACGCATCAAACGGGTAAGGTTATTCTTCAAAATGTCTTACCTTAACCAGGGCGGCAGCTTCGGGCTTTTCCCGAAAGGCTATTACGTGACGCCCGATTACCTGGGTCTTGCCAGATCATTCTCATTCGGGATCAATTGGCCGCTGTTCGATTAGCAGATCCAAATTTTGACCAATATGGCTATATCACTCACAACGCTCGGGCTGGAACTTCCGACCGATCCCCGGTGGACCGACATTGCCGCCATGCAGATCGGCGATGTACTGGTAGACCACGCCTATTGCGAGCAGAAAGCGGCTTCGAGCTGCATTTCGCTGATCGTCCATTACCCTGAAAAAGCATTGCTCGTCGAAACCCTGACGCCCATCGTCGCCGAAGAATGGGGGCATTTTCAAAGGGTTTTGAAGGAGTTAAAGAAAAGAAATATCCCGCTGGGCCGGCAGCGGAAAGACGAGTACGTCAACCAGCTCATGCAGCTGATCACCAAAGGAGATACGGAAAAGATGTTCCTCGACCGGCTGCTGATCTGCGGCCTGATCGAGGCGCGGAGCTGCGAGCGTTTCAAGTTGCTTTCGGAAAACCTGGAAGACGAATCGCTCCAAAAGTTTTACCGTGAACTGATGATTTCCGAGGCGGGCCATTACCGCACATTTCTCGAACTGGCCGAAACCTATGTACCCGTGGTGAAAGTGAGGGCACGCTGGAAAGAGCTCCTGCACGCCGAAGCCGAAATCATGCAGTCGCTGTCACCGCGCGGCGACCGCATTCACTGACCTATTACGCATTTACATTTGCTTCCCGATGCCATCATTCCTGAACCTTGTCGCCAAGCGCATTCTGGCCAACCATACCTCACTCGACCACGTGCAAATCGTTGTGCCGACGCGGCGGGCCGCGTTTTTTCTGATGCAGGAGCTGGCCGGCGAAACCACCGAGGCCCTCATGAGCCCCGGCATTATGGCGATCGACGATTTCGTGGAAAGCATTTGCAGCCTCGAAATAGAAGATCCCGTGCATTTGCTTTTCGATTTGTACGAAACGTTTCGGGAAATCGACCCGGATGTGCAGTTCGACCGCTTTATGGGCTGGGCATCGGTGCTACTGAGCGATCTCGACAAAATAGACCAGTACCTGGTCAAAACCAATTTCCTTTTTGAATATCTCTCGGAATCACGCGCGCTCGCACGCTGGCAGGAAAGTCTGCCGGAGGGGAAATCGCTGCAAGGCGAAGGCGGCTCGAAGCAGTATTTCTCGCTTTTTGAGAACATTAATAAGGTATACCAGTCTTTCAGGCAGCGGTTGCTTTCCAAAGGCAAAGCCTACCGCGGAATGGCCTATCGGGAGCTGGCTGAGGACATTACGGCGCTGACGGCCGATCGGGCGGAAGGCGAACACATCTACTTTGCCGGCTTCAATGCTTTTACAACTTCGGAGCGGACGATCGTGAGCGCGTTGATCAAGGCTAAAAAGGCAGAAGTGCTCTGGGATGCCGACCGCTACTATATGTCGGAAAATACCGTCGTAGAAGCAGGCAAAAGCCTTCGCGACTACCAGCGCAGCAAGGAATTCGGCGAATGGAACTGGACCGGCGACGACCTGCTTTCAACCGAAAAACACATTACCATTTACGGTGTGCCTAATGCGACACTGCAAACGAAAGTCGCAGGCGAGCTTTACCAGCGCATGAAGCGCTTCGACCCCGACGATGCGCCCATTCCGACCGCCATTGTCCTCTCCGACGAGAACCTGCTGCTGCCGATGCTTTACTCGCTAGACGAATCCGTCCGCGACTTGAACGTGACCATGGGGCTTTCCATGCGGAACTCGCTGCTTTACACCCTGGTGGACGGCATTTTCGAGTTGCAGCAGAATGTCGTGGAATTCCGGAGCAAGAGCGGCAAAATGATCCGTATCCCGAAATTCGGGCATAAATCCATTGATAAGATCCTCAATCACCCGTTTGTCCGGCATTATGAGCACGTAGCGCTCACGCCGCTCGAAGACGGGCAGACGATCATCCAGCGCACACTCCGCGAGATTACCGAAGGAAACCAGGTATTCCTGAGCTCGGAGGAACTGGTTGCATTGGGTGACCATCATCCATTATTCCAGATCCTCTTCACGCACTGGCAGCGAAACAATCCGCAGCAGGTGATCCGCTCGTTTTACCAGCTGATCGAGCTGTTGCGGGAGGTTTATAAGGATTACAAAAATGCCCTGGAAACGGAGTATCTCTATCTTTTTTACACATTACTTAAACAATTCGAACAAACGATCGAAGAGCGGGCGGAGCTGATCACGCTGCGGACGCTGAAATCGTTCATGTTCGAGTTGATCCGGCAAACGCGCATTCCGTTCAGCGGCGAGCCGATCAGCAACCTGCAAATCATGGGAATGCTCGAAACCCGAGCACTGGATTTCGAACGGATCATTATATTGTCTGTGAATGAAGGCATTATCCCGCAGGCCAAGCGGCAAAATTCGCTGATCCCGTTCGATGCCGCCCAGGCAGTGGGGCTGCCCACACACCAGCACCAGGAGGCGGTGATGTCCTACCATTTCTACCGCTTGCTGCAACGGGCATCAGAAATCCATATCCTTTACACCAGTACCAACGACGCGCCGGGTGGCGGCGAAAAAAGCCGTTTTGTACGGCAAATCGAATTCGAGCTGGCCCAATATAATCCGCTCATCCGCATTGAAAACAAAACCGTCGTTTTCGAAGCGCAGCAACAGCAGGAACTGGAAGAAGTCGTGCACAAGGACGACGCGCTGATCGCGGCCATCCGTGCCTATCTCGACGGAAAGGGCATTTACCCGACGCACCTCAACGAGTTTATCCGCTGCTCCATGCAGTTTTACCTCAAACATATTGCGGGTGTAAAGGAAAAGGAGGAAGTGGAAGAAGAGCTAGGCATGGACAAAATAGGTACCTGGCTGCACGCATCCCTGGAACGGCTAGATCTCGAATTCTTCCTGCACGACAATGATCCTTCGGAAGAACAGATCACGACCGTGCTCCGTGAGGAGTTCGACCGGCTTTTCAAAGGTTATGTTACCGATTTGGGCCTCAACCGCATTTACTATCAGATCGGCGAGCAGCAGATCCTCACTTTCCTGCGCCACCACATGGCCCAGCAGCCGCGAAGAAAGATCCTCGCCGCAGAGCAGCCGCTCCACACGCGCATTCAGCTCGTGTTGCAGGGCGCCTATACGCCTGTGCGCCTGGGCGGGAAGATCGACCGCATCGAGCTGGGCGAGGACAGTACATTATATGTGATGGACTACAAAACAGGCAGTGTGGAACTGACGGGCAAGCAAAAGCTGGCCGATCCGGTGGGACGCGAAGAAGTGATCCGTACCGATCAGGACCGGAAAATGGGTTACGTGCGCCAATTGTGGATTTACGAATACCTGATGTACCGCCGGATGAAAGAGGAAAAAGGGCTGACCTTGCGCGGCACTACCTACAATTTCGGCGATTATGCAGTCAAATCCGGCTTCTATTCTTTCCGTGACCCGAAAAACCTGATCGCCAATCCGCTGGAACTGACCGAACAACTGGCGCCCGAGGAATTTATCGAAAAATCGGAAGTGATACTGACGGACATCCTCAATGTAATGCTCGATCCGGATGTCCCGTTCCGCAAAACCGACGACCTGACGACTTGCAAATTTTGTGATTTTACCGGGATCTGCGGAAGGTAATTTACCGCTTGAAAAATACCCGCTAAGCCTTGCAACCATTGCGTAAACAAAGCGATCTTTTCTAAAAACTCGTTTACGGTATGATCGTTGTAGCAAAATTGACCCTCTTGATTGTCTGGCTAATGGCCTTCGTTGTGACCTGCCTCGTGGTAGGGATTACGTTTCCGGTACTTGTCTTGTTGGATAGGTCTCAAATGCTTTTCAAAGAAGTATCCTTATAATACTTAAATAGAAGTGCCTCTCAAAAAATAAAGGCGGGTGAGTGATCTCATCCGCCTTTTTGCTGCATTAAAATGCTGTTATTTCTTCTTGAATTCCAGGTAAACCTCTTCGTTAGGCAAACTTGTGCTCGCCTCTGATGTTTTCAGCGTAATGTTGATCTGCTGTACACCGCTCCCATTCACGATCCTCGTGCCGATACCGCTGAGCCGCACATTCAGGGCCTCGCCGGTGCTTTGGGTCACATTGACCTTTTCATTTACCTCGAAGGTATCCTGCGCCGTTGTTTTCACTGCTACCAGCGGATATTCCTGCGTCAGGGTAATGACCGTGCCCGAAACAGTGACTTTCGTCTGCTTGGTATATTTAACGCTCAGCTGGTTCTTGGCTTCGGTGGAAATGTCCCAGTTATAATTGGTAGTGATTCCGCCTTCCACTGTCGTTGTTTCATAAACTCCTACAAAGCTCGTTGCATAATCCGTTTCCGGCTCAGGGTCTTTCTTGTCGTCCTTGCAAGCGCCCATTAGTAGTACCAGACAGCAAAAAATCAGCTTTTTCATACTTCAATTTTAAGAGTAAACAATTTTCAAATATAAACACGCATCCTAAATTTCCTACTATAACGGCGCCGCTCCCGGATGCGCATACCGGAGCGCCAAATTCTTTATTTCAGTTCCATATCAAAACGGAAGCCTGCCCAGATCCACATTACCGCCCGAAATGATGATCCCTACTTTTTTTCCCTCAAAAACGGCCTTGTTTTTCAGGACGGCGGCGGTTGATACTGCACCGGAAGGTTCCACGACGATTTTCATCCGTTCCCACAAATAGCGCATTGCCTGAATGATTTCCTCATCGGAAACGGTCAGAATATCGGTCACTTCGGATTTGATGATCGGGAAAGTCTTGTCACCGAGGTGTGTCAGCAGGCCGTCGGCAATTGTATTAATGTACGGCGCCTTTTCGATTTTGTCGCTTCTGAAAGACAGCACGGCGTCCGCCGCGCCCTCGGGCTCACCCGCGTACACCTTCGTGCCCGGGGAAAAATATTTGGCCGACAACGCGGTCCCGCTTAGCAAGCCGCCCCCTCCTACCGGCGCGACGATCGCGTCCAGCTTTACACTCAGGTCCTCGATGAATTCCTTGGCCGCCGTAGCCTGCCCGGCGATCACTTCATAGTTGTTGAATGGATGTATAAAAGCTGCGCCCGTACGTGCGACGATCTCGTCGACCGTACGCTGCCTGTCCTCCGGGGTATTTTTGCAAAAAGTAATGGTTGCGCCGTAGCTTTCTACTGCCGCTATTTTCACTTTCGGCGAGTTTTCAGGCATTACAATATAACATTTGGCTCCCACCTTTTGCGCGGAAAACGCGATCGACTGGGCGTGGTTGCCGGAAGAGTGCGTGATAACACCGTTCGCCAGCTGGTCGTCAGCCAGCGAAAGCACAGCATTAAGCCCGCCCCTGGCTTTGAATGCCCCTATCTTTTGCAGGTTTTCGCATTTGAAATACAATTCTGAACCCGACAAATCATTGAGGAATTGTGAGGTAAAAACAGGCGTGTGGTGAATGTATGGACTTACGAGCGCGTGGGCCGCTTCAATGGTCTCCCGGGTTGGTACTGTTCCTGTCATATCGGTGTCTAATATGAAAATTGTTCCTGCTATATAAAGAAAAAGGGCCCGTCATGTTACCGACGGACCCTCATCTGAAAATTTTCTCAGCTAACCTTATTTACCAGCGTTTGGCGTGTAAAGGTTGAAGAACTGATCGAGTTTCGGCGTAATGATGATTTCGGTACGACGGTTCAGGCTGCGGTTTGGCGCTGAATCGTTAGCCACTTTGGGGAGATATTCTCCACGGCCGCCAGCGATCATACGAACCGGCTCAACACCGTATTTCTTTTGAAGCGTACGTGCCACCGAAGTTGCACGCAATACCGAAAGGTCCCAGTTATCAGCAACTTTGTCCGTAGCGATAGGTACATTATCCGTGTGACCTTCGATCAGGATTTCGATCTCTTTGTAATCGTTCAGGATTTTCGCCACTTTGGAAAGTACGGTTTCAGCAGCTGTGTTAATAACAGAGCTTCCCGATTTGAACAACATCTTGTCGGAAAGGGAAACATATACTACGCCTTTTTTCACTTCAATCTGAACATCTTCGTCGCTCACGTCAGCCAATGAACGTTTCAAGTTGAGTACCAGCGCCATATTCAAAGAATCTTTGTGCTGAATACTCTTGTTCAGGTCGCGGATCTGGGTACCTTGCTGGTCCATCATCGCGAGTGACTTCTTGATGGTTTCCGAGCCTTCTTTCGAGATCACCGACAGGTCCGACATGCGGTCAAGAAGGTTGTTGTTGTTCTTTTTAAGGAATTCTACCTGTTCTTCCAGCTCTTTCATTTTTGCATTTTTGCTGGTCAGTTCGTCATTCTTTGCCTTCAAATCATTATTCAAGCCAGCAGTTCTGCTATCACAATCATTCAGGTCGGCTCTTGCTTTGTCCAGTTGGATTTGGATCTCATTGGCTTGCTTCTGTGCGGAAAGCAACTTTTTCTTGCTGGCACATGAGCCAAGTACAAAGAGCATGGCAACGGCTAAAAGCGTTTGTTTCATAATCGTCTTAGGGTTGTTAAAAATAGATAAACACTGTTAAGTAAAACATTTGGTACGCTACACTGATCGCTATCAATAATCGAGCCAACAAACTTAAAAGTCGTCTCTCGGGGTGCTTTCAAAACGCGAAAGTACAAAAAAAGGGAAGAATGTCACAGAGACATTTTCCCTTTTTCTCAATGTAATATAGGATATTAACTAATATGGCATTGCCCAGAATGGATTCCGGTGTGCTTTAATACTGTCGCGGATGTGGGCTGCTATCAGTTCCTGGTATTGCTTGTTATCAATCTTGCGGCCTTTCAGTTTTTTGGGCAGACTGATATCTTCCTCCGCCACGGGCTTCATTTTAACCTCAGTTGCTGCCACCACGATTTCGCCGTCATTAATTTCCAGTTCGAGGATCATGCCCGGCAGGCCACTGTAAAGCTCCGGCCCGCCCGAAACCGCGAGGTCGTTGGCAAACCAGGCGGTGATCTTCTGGCCTTTGACAGTATCTTCCGTCACGGCCATCATACACATGTGGCCGGCCACCTCCTTGATTTTGTTCATCACTTTCCACGAAGGCGCTTTCAGTGAATCCTCCACGATGTAGGTTTTGCCCAGCATACCGATTATATCCGTCCGCTTTTCCTTTTCGAAATTACGGTAGACCTTATAATCCGTTTTTGTCCACGACCAGCCACCTTCATTCTCCTCCACTTTCGGATAGCTGTAATAACTCTGCTTTTCGTTAAAAAAGAGCGTCATTTTCTGCTTGTACTCATCGTCGTTGCCCCATGTTTGCTTGATCCGGTCTTTTTCTTCATTGCTCAGGTAGCTCAGCCGTGAATAGATTTTCGTCCAGTGATACACTCTTTCGTAGGTGATCTCCCCTTCCAGGTTCTGGGCCAAAAGCGGCGCAGAGGTCGCCAACAGCATTATCAATATTTTAATTGCTCTCATTGTTTCAGTAATGTAGGTAATGTTAAAATCCGGAACGCTTCACAGAGGCTGTCATACCGCGCATGTTGTAGGTAAAGCTCAGCATGAAATACCGCGACAATGTCGCCACACGACGTTCCGAATAGTAGTTCTGGTTAGCATTCTGACTGATACCCAGGTTTCTTTTGAAAACGTCGTTGGCTGTAAGACGGATTTCGCCTTTTTTGTTTTTCAAGATCAATTTATAAACCGAAAGGGTCAGGATAGGCACCTGCTGGTTGAAACCGAACTGGTCGTTTTTATAAGTCCGGTAATTGAGGCGGCCGCTGAAATAGATCTCTTTCGGCATTTTGATATTCATGTCTGCATTATAGTTCGCATTCAGGATCTTCTGGTTCTGATTGGTATTGATCGAGTACTTCGTGTCACTGATATTCCAGTTTACATTGGTATAAAGCGTAAACACATCGCTCGGCGTCAAATCCAGCCTCGCACCGAAGTTGTAGCCGTCCGTTTTCGTTTCGTTTTTGATATTGTTAATATAAGTCAGGTTATTACTGAAATTAATGCCTGTATTGACACCAAATGTCGCCTTGGTCTTTTTCAACGGAAACCCGAACCCAATATAAGTGCCGTAATTGTTACCACCGCTGATGTTCATAGGTTTGGTCGTCGTCACCAGATCTTCGCTGATCGTACGGTTGTATACGATCTGGTCTTCATTATAATTGTAGTACGCATTGATATACAAATTGGTAAAGCTCGCCGGATTGAACATCTGGAAACCACCATACACATTATGCGTCGTCTGCGGGATCAGGTCGGGGTTACCTTCCACGATGTAGAGCGGATTGCTGTTGTCGACGATCGGCTGCAAGTCGGTAATGGATGGTTCACGCACATTCAGGCCGTATTCCGCGTACAGGTATTTGTTGTTTTTGAGGCTGTAATTCAATGAAACGTTCGGTACCAGTTTCTTGAACGTCCGGTCGACGCGGGTCATGTTCTGCTGCGATTCGTCGAGTGCAAACTTGCCTTTCAGTTCGAATTGCACGCCTGCCAACCCCGCCGACAGATTGAGCCCTTTGTGCGAGTAACGGATGCTCGTTCCGACGCGGTTAAAGGTGAAGTCATTGGTATAATACCGGGTCAGGAACGGGTTAACCTTATCCCCGCTTCCCTCGACGTCGAACACATCCCTGTCGACCTTATCCTTCCGTACGCTGTAATTATAGAATGTTTCCCAGAAAAACTTCTTGGCAAATGGCTCTACATATGACAAGCTGCCTTTGAAATTCCCGCGGGTACTCTCCGTTTGCTGCAACTGGTTGATCACACTGTTCTTGGTAGAATCCTGCAAAAACATGTTCACCGAGTTCTGCCGCCGGTCTTCATCGGAATTATTGATATTATAACCAACGCTGGCCGCGAAGTTCCGTCCCTTCTTTTTGAATTTGTGACGGTAAAGAAGCAGGTTCGCCATCGCAAACGAGTTGTAGTCGCTCAGGTTGTTGACGTCCGATCGGTTGGTGAGCATATTTTCATTGCGGTATGACCTTGTTTCGCTCGAATATTCCTGATCACCATTATTAATCCGCGAGTTGCTGATCAGGATCAATGTATTCAGAGAGTCGATGTTGTGCTCAAACCGGAATGCAGGACGGTGGTTGCCTGTAAATCCCAATGTTTTGTTTTTACCATCGGTCAGGTACGAATCGTTGGTCAGGAAGTTCTCCGAACTGGTCTCCACATCTGTGATCGACCTCGTCGAATTGTAAAAATAGCTGGTACTCAGCTTCGTTTTCTTGGTATCGAAGTTGTAGTTGGCACCGCCCGCGAAGTTTTTGGTAAAACCTTCGGAGCCCTGTCCACCCCAGTTTGGCTGGATCGTAATGTCATCTCCGCCATAATAACGCCCGCTGCTGAAACCGAAATCGCCGTCGTCGCCCCAGTTGAACGACTGGCTGCCTTTGAAATCCTGGTAGTCATTCCGCGCGATGCCCGACTGGTTGGTATTATTTCCAAAACCCAGCACGGCAAACTGCTGTTTATCATCGAAACGGTTGTAACTCACCTTCCCTTCGAGCCGCGAGTCCGTACCGACACCCGCGACAGCCTTACCGAAACCGCCTTTTTTGTGGCTGTCCTTCAATTCCAGGTTCAAGGTTTTTTCGCGCTTGCCATCATCCACACCCGTAGCCTTGGCCTGCTCTGTTTTTCCATTGAATACCTGCACTTTATTGATTGCTTCGGCGGGAAGGTTTTTGGTCGCCATCTTCGGATCGTCGCCGAAAAACCGCTTACCGTCTACCGTTACACGTTTGATCTCTTCGCCCTGCGCGCGGATGTTCCCGTCGCCGTCCACCTGGACGCCAGGCAGCTTGCGTAGAAGGTCTTCTACCGACGAGCCCGGCGGGACTTTAAATGCCTTCGCATCGAACTCCACCGTATCGCCCCGTATACTTAATGGCGCCCTTGCTGTTTTGATCACGACTTCGTACAACTCCTTTTGCAGGACTTTCATTTTGGCCTTTCCAATATCCACAACATCCTGATCCTTAGGCTCTATAATCTCCTGGTAGGGCACAAACCCCACGTACGAGACCTTGAAGATGTAAGTCACACGTTTGAGATTTTTCATTTCGAACGACCCGTCTTTGTTGGTCCGTCCGAAATTGACAAGGGAGGAGTCTTTGGGTAGCAGCAACATGATCGTCGCTTCGGGTAATACCGTTCCGGAGGTATCGGTTACGATTCCCTTTAATGTAAATCGCCCTCCGGTCTGCGCGTGCGCAGCGAGCATGGGAAGGCATAACCATAACAGAAGTAGGATTTTTTTCAAGGCTGATCTTTGGTGGTTATGTGAGAGTGGTTGTAACTGATGTATTACATTTTTGCAATTATATGGAAAGCAAATCAAGTTTACAACTAAAAATATAGTTAAAAGCTCATTTTATATGGAATTGAGAATTTTTTAACTTTTATTAAGAATAACAACTGTGAAAGTACTCAGTTTGGTATATATAAGTTACTTTAATCCAATAAATTTTTTGTTAAATTATTTCCAGCTGGATTTCATTGACCATATTTGCCCTTTAGTTGTTATTGTATTAGTGTTGAAATGAAAAGTATCGGAGTAATATCAGACACACACGGCTACCTGGATGAACGCGTTTTCGATCATTTTGCCAATTGTGACGAAATATGGCATGCAGGCGATATAGGCTCGACAGAGATCGTGAGCCAGTTACAGGCGTTTAAGCCAACCCGTATTGTTTTTGGAAATATCGATACGCCGCAGGTGCGTGCGCTCACACATGAGAACCTGCATTTTGAAGTGGAAGGCTTCCGGGTGTGGATTACCCATATAGGCGGTGCCCCGCCGCGCTACAACCCGCAGGTGATGCCTACCTTGAAATCGCATACGCCCGACATTTTCGTTTGCGGGCATTCGCACATTCTCCGCGTGATCCGCGACAAGGCTTTGAATAATATGCTGTACATCAACCCGGGCGCTGCCGGTCGTGAAGGGTTTCACAAGTTCCGCACATTGCTCCGTTTCAACCTCCACGAAGGGCTGATCAGCCAGATGGAGGCAATTGAGCTGGGGAAGCGGGGGGCGGTAATTAATGATTGAATGATTGAATGATTGAATGATTGAGTGACCGAATGAATATTTCTTGAATACTAGTTCGATTAAAACTCAACAGTTAAAATTATTCACGTTAAAATATTCACTCATTCACTCATTCACTCATTCAGTAATTCTTTAATTCAATCATTCATCCACTCAAAAAGTCACTTTAACGACCTTCGTCTCCGTCCCGCGCTGCAATTCTGCTTCCACGGTTTGTCCTTTTTCGTGTTTGCCGAGGATTTCCATGTAGTCATAAATCGTCCCGATTGGTTCACCGCCGAGTTTCGTGATGATATCTCCGGCCAGTATTCCGGCCTTTTCTGCCGGGCGGGCCTTCGAAACGCCGTCGATCTTCAATCCTTTGCCCGTATAGCTGTAATCGGGCATGACGCCTAATGTCACCTTGAAATTGCTGGTGGTGGTACCCGAATGCGGGTTACCGGCTGTGAGGAATTCCGGCTCACTGGTTTCTCTGTCCAGACCTTCGAGCAATTCGGAAATCAAGGTAAGGATGCCTGCTTCCCCTTCGTAATTGATCTTGTCGGGATCGTCGGATATTTTGTGGTAATCGCCGTGGCCGCCGGTGAAGAACTGCACTACCGGAATATTTTTAAGGTAAAACGAAGTGTGGTCCGAAGCTCCTACCCCCGATGAGTCGACGGTATATTTCAACTTCTGACGTTTAGCCAGTTCCGGGATCAGTTTGCCCCAAACCTTGCTCGTGCCCCATCCCGAGACGATAATGCCCTTCTGCGGATCAAGCCGGCCGATCATGTCCATATTGATCATGGCCGAGAAAGTAGTGAGCGGGCGCGTCGGTTTTTCGACATAATACTTGGAACCGAGCAGGCCCAGTTCTTCCCCTGAAAATGTGATAAACAGATAGTTATGCTTTTCCTTTACATTATTCCCTGCAAAATACCGCGCCAGTTCCAGCACACCGGCTGTTCCGGAAGCATTATCATCGGCCCCGTTGTGGATTTTGTTTTTGCTGTCGGGCGAAAGCGAGCTGCCCTGGAAGCCTTTGCCCAAATGGTCGTAATGCGCACCAATCACAATGGTTTTAGCGGCGCCGTTATCCAGAAACCCTGCCACATTCCGGCCTGTGAGGTCGTGCCCTTCGCCGTCAATGGCAAATGAAACCTCAAAAGGCTGGAAGTATCCTTTCGTTCCGGCAGGTTTCAACCCTATCTCTTGAAATGCCGAAGCGATATAATTAGCAGCCCGTACTTCCCCAAGGCTGGCCGTTCCCCGCCCTTCGAGGTCGTCGGAAGCAAGAAATTCAACGTGCTTACGAATAGGCGCAGTCTGAAACCGCTGCCCGAAAGTTTGCGAAGCGCACGCAAGTGCGAGGACCGCGGGGAAAAAGTATTTCATTTATAGTATTTCCTGAATATCTGTTAAAAACTTCCTGACCCGCATGAGGCGCTGGATGAGCAGCTGGGCTTCTTCCTTTCGGCGCAATTGCTCTCGCGTACCTTTGATCGTACGCCCCTGCTTGTCGCGCTGGTGCATGATCTTGCGGATGATCTCAATGTCGCGCTCGGTATAACGCCGGCGGTTGCGCGAGTCGCGCTTGGGGTTCAGTTGCGGAAATTTTTTCTCCCAGAAGCGTAATGCGGAAGGCTCGCAGCCCAACATTTCGGCAACTTCGTTGGTATCGTAATATAATTTGGTATTGGGTTCCATATCTTTGAAGCGGTTATTACAAAGATAATCGCCCCCGCTATTAAACCCGGTTTTCCGACAAATTTTTGATCTTTTCCAGCGCCGTTTTCGCAAATTCCTCGGAGGAAGCATAGTAATCTTTACCATCCGGCAGCACCGAAAAATCTCCTATTTCCAATTCCAGCGCCGTCCCGTTCTCCTGCTCCGCGAGCCGGTACCGGTAGCTGATATCGTACTGCGAAGGCGGCTGCTCCCATTTCGAGACATACAGCGAGAAAACAAGCAGCTCATGGGGCTCGTAGCCGGTAACGGTAAGCCGCGTCATCCCCGACCAGTCGATCACCTTCCCGTGTTCGAGATAATAGTCTTCGAAATCGTGGGGAAGATCATCCCACTGACGGATATATTTGGGTGCAATCAATACTTCCCACACCTTCGCGACAGGTGCTTCTATCACTACTTTTTTGCTTACAATGAGCTCTTGTGACATAAATCGATGTTTAGCTTTCTGTTTTTAGTCAGGCAAAAAACTGTGCCGTATCAGGTTTACCAATATTTACTTATTGTGAAGGAAAAACACTTTTTGTTATCTTTCCCCCCCGGTGACACGGATTTGCCAGTTTTTGTGTCAAAACATGAAGTAACGGGAAATTAACTTATCAATCCAATCGGTATGGGACAGGAGCAAGGCCCGGGCCGTGTAACTCGTGAATCGAAATTAAACAGTATACAGGTTCTGAGGGGCATCGCCGCATTGTACGTCACTATCTACCATTTAAAAGACGTCATGCCCGCCGATGCCGCTTTCCGGAAGGAGATCGATTTTATTGCGGGGTCGGGCCCGGCCGGCGTCAGCCTCTTTTTCGTGATCAGCGGATTTATCATGGTGTACATTACCCGTAATACCGTGCCTTCCGGGCGAAGCATTCTCCGCTTTATCGGCAAACGCGTGATCCGTATCTGGCCTGCGTATGCGGTTATTACATTATGCTATTGTCTGCTCCATAACCGGCTCACGCCCAATCCCGAATGGCCTTCCGAGCTTTTGCGGAGCCTTCTTTTTATTCCCCTGGCTACTACCCCGCCCCCATTCTACGGCTATGCCGTCCTGAATGTAGGATGGAGCCTCAACTATGAGATCTATTTCTACCTTCTGATTGCCGCTTCCATGCTATTTTCGCGGTTCCGCTGGTATGCATTCTTCCTGATGATCGCCATTACGCTCGTAGGTATCCCTACCTATTATAGTGTTTTTACCTTTAAAGCAGACAAAATGCAGGATCTGGGCTCGCCCTACCTCAACCTGGTTACCAACCCGATCATCTGGAATTTCGTTTGCGGCGTGTTTTTCGGACTGGCCTATTATCATCATGCACTTCACGAACGGATCCGCGCATTCCTTTCCATAAGCCTGGTAGCTCCTACCCTGATGTGCCTGGCAATATGGCAATTTCTTTCGGGCTTCTTCGGCGGTTTCGGGCCTTTTGAATGGGGATTGGGCTCCGCGGCCATTTTTGCAGCGTTCGTATTCCATTACCAGGAACGCATCCGGGCATTTCCTTCGTGGCTCGTCCGATTGGGCGACATGTCGTTCTCCATCTATCTGCTGCATGTTCCGATCGTTGTCGGATTAGGCTTTTTGTTCCGCAAACTGGGTTTTCCAGTTTACAGCCAGGGAACGGCAATGTTCGTATTATCAATGGGCTTGACGCTCATTGCATCACGCCTTTCCTACGAATACCTTGAAGTACGCCTCACGTCCTACCTCAGCCAATTGCTTTATTCAGAAAAAAAACTGGCGCTGAAAGAAGATATCAGCCGCCAAACTAGTTGAGCTTTACGTCCTCCACCGTTTTGTAGGCGTCGTTGGTGATCTGCCGCGGGTTCTGCGACCATAGCCGTTTCATAAAACCGGCGTACCGGCCAATCACGTATTCTTCAGGGTAGCTCAGGTGATGCCCTTCCTGGTTTTCGTAGTTAAGCTCAAAAGGTATTTTGAATTTCTTCAACTGGTCCGAAGCCATTTTCGCTCCTTCCAGGGGCAGGTAGGTAGGGCAGGAAAGAAAAGTCCCTCTGTAATACGGAAGCACATTATCCCCGATCCGCTGGAAAAAGACTGTTGGCATCGCATTGGACGCATTGATATATTCGTTTCTAAATATCCCGTAGCCCATCTGGGTAAGCAATGCACGTACGCGGAAAGGGCTGTCTTCGGCCTTCGGATCGAGCCGGCCCAGTGCCTTGGTAATGCCCGGAGCCAGCGCTTCAAAATCTGCCTCATTCATATATACCAATGCTGTAACGGTAATGGCCCCCGCACTGCTTCCTGCCAGCATGATCTGGCGGGTGTCAATCCCAAACTCGTCCGCACGGTCTACAAAATAATGGATCGCGGCATAGGTATCCTGCACGGCACGGTACACGGCACGCACGGCTTCCTGACTATTGCCGCCACAGGCAAACTGTTCGCTTGCACCATTGAAGCCCAGCCGGTAATTGATCGACGCCGCTGCATAGCCGCGTTGCGCGAGCCCGCGGGCCTTCCCCATTTCGTTGTCCAAATCCCCGAAAAGGAAAGCGCCCTCATGCACCATCAGCACAAAAGGACGGTATTTCAATGTATCGTCGCCCGGCGCGACAAACTCGTAGTTCAGATTCGTGGCCCGGCCGCGATAGTCGGCCGCATTGGCGTAAATACCTTTACTTTCTTTAAGGTTGGCGTCATCAAAAATCTTGTCTTTCCCGAAACGGGCCGTATTGGCAAGCGACGAGTCCGGATTTTTAGCCGGGATCGTATCAATAATCACCGTATCGGGCTTGTTGGGCACCGTGGTATCGGGCCCGTCGTCGATCGGCTGATCGG
>CBIHPQ010000079.1:0-19201 GCA_966211825.1 uncultured Dyadobacter sp.
AGCCACGCCGGAACTGCTTGAAAAAGACCCGGAGAATGCATTGCTGGCAAGAGGTGCGCGGTTCCGGTTTACGGCTGAAATGATTCGTGATAACTCGCTTTCGATCAGTGGTTTGCTGGTGAATAGGCTGGGCGGCAAGAGCGTGTATCCCTACCAGCCCACGGGCCTCTGGGACGAGCTGAGCGACAAGGTATGGCGGTACAAATACCAGCAGGAGCCGGGCGAAGGACTTTACCGCAGAAGCCTCTACACGATCTGGAAACGGACATCGCCGCCACCGTCGATGCTGATCTTCGACGCGCCCGAGCGGGGCGAATGCGTGGTGAAACGCCGCTCTACCAGCACGCCGTTACAGGCATTGGTGCTGCTCAACGACCCGCAGTATGTGGAGGCGGCCAGGGCATTGGCCGAGAAAGTCCTGCACGAATGCAAGTCGGGCGGAGTTAATGCCACGTGCCTCGCATTCAGGCTGATAACCGGCCGGAAGCCCGACCAGACTGAGCAAAAAATCCTCGCTGATTTTTACACGGAAGAACTCGCGCGTTTCCGCGCCCAGCCCGCGCAGGCGCTCGAATACCTGCGTACAGGAGAGCGGAAATGGGACGCGACGTTACAACCGGAGGAAATCGCCGCATTGGCGACCGTCTCCAATTCGATCATGAATACCGACGAGGGGCATACCCGCAAATGATACTGTTATGGAAGATCTGAAAAAGGTATTGACGCAGCTTAACCGCCGGGATTTTCTCACGAAGGCAGGCCTCGGTTTCGGCTCCATCGCGCTTTCGAGCATTTTGCAGGACGGCACCTCGCCCGGTGCGCGCAGGAGTGAGGAAGGCAACGGCGAATCGGCGGTGGCGCCGTTTATCCGAGGCCCGCATTTCTCTCCCAAAGCCAAGCGGATCATTTACCTCTTCCAAAGCGGCGGGCCCTCGCAGTTGGAAACATTCGATTACAAGCCTGCATTGGCCAAATGGCACGGGCAGGAAATCCCGAATTCTATCAAGTCGACGCAGCGGAACTCGGGGATGGTAGCGGGGCAATCGACTTTTCCGCTGGTCAAATCGATTTATGATTTCAAACAATATGGCCAGTCGGGCGCGTGGGTGAGCGAATTGTTGCCCTACACGGCGGGGATTGTGGATGAGTTGTGCATTGTGAAATCGGTATTTACGGAAGCCATTAACCACGAGCCGGCGGTCATGTTCGTGCAAACGGGTTCGCAGCAAAGCGGGCGGCCATCAATGGGCTCCTGGCTCAGCTATGGATTGGGCTCCGACAATCAGAACCTGCCGCATTTTATGGTGTTGATTTCCAAAGGCGTAAGCGGCGATCAGCCATTGAGCACCGCCGCCTGGGCCAACGGGTTCCTGGCCTCGCACCACCAGGGCGTACAGCTCCGGGCTGGAAAAGACCCGGTGCTGTACCTGCAAAATCCGTATGGCGTGCACAAGGAAGACCGGCGGCGTGCATTGGACCGCATCAAAGAACTGAACGAGCACCAATACACGCTCTGGGGCGATCCGGAAATCCAGTCGAAGATCAGCCAGTACGAAATGGCTTACAAAATGCAAACGTCCGTGCCCGACGCCGTTGATACTTCCGGCGAGCCCGATTATATCTACAAAATGTACGGCGAAGACGCCCGCAAGCCCGGCACTTTTGCGGCGAATTGCCTCCTCGCGCGGCGCATGGCCGAGCGCGACGTGAAGTTTATCCAGCTCTATCATATGGGCTGGGACCAGCACGGCGATTTACCCAAAAACATAGCCAAACAGGCCCGGGACGTCGATCAGGCGTCGGCTGCATTGGTGAAGGACCTCAAACAGCGCGGGTTACTGGAAGATACGCTGGTGGTTTGGGGCGGGGAATTTGGCCGTACCAGCTTCTCGCAGGGCAAGCTCACGGCCGATAACTATGGCCGGGATCATCACCCCGGCTGCTTCTCGATGTGGATGACCGGCGGCGGGATCAAAACCGGGCAGGTTTACGGCGAAACGGACGACTTCAGTTATAATGTCGTGAAAGACGGTGTGCATGTCCACGACTTTCAGGCTACGATGCTGCATCTCTTCGGGCTGGACCATGAGAAGCTCATATTCAAGCATCAGGGACGGCGTTACCGGCTTACCGACGTGCACGGGAAGGTTATCAAGGGGCTGATCGCGTAGCTGGCTGTTCGGTTGCAGTACGTACCACAATACCCATCCGTCGCATAAACGATCAACAAATGCGCAGCAACCCCCAACTACCCACAACTATTCCCAATCACACCCGACCACTCCTGACTACACCTGACTATAAATGACCACTCCTGACCATAACCGACCATTCCTCCCCCCAACCACCACTCAATTCCGATAAACCAAATTCCCGCGATGCACGAGCGCTTTCACAGACGAAATGCGCGCAATAGCCTCGGCCGAGCAACTCGCCTCTACCAGTACCACACTTGCTTCGTCGCCGGCCTTTGGCCATTGCTGCTTTCCTTTGTCGTCCAGTGGCAGGATGTTGCAGGTCGCCAGTTTCAGGCAACGCGACAGGTCCAGTTCCGTTGACTGGCCGTAGAGCTGCGCCATCAGGTTCGATTTCTGCAACACGCTCCCCGACCCGAATGTATTCCAATGGTCGACAATGCTGTCGTTGCCCGTCATCACGTTCACGCCGTAGCGGTAGAGCGTCGGGATAGGCATAATGGTATTGCCAAACGGAATGGTCGAAATCACGCCTACGCGGGCGTTTGCGAGCTTTTCGGCGGTTTCTTCCAGTTTGGGCTTTTCAAGCCGGGCTAATACGAAACAATGGCTGAGGAACGTTTTGCCTGCCAGCGCCGGATTTTCCACCACCTTTTGAGTCAGATATTCCACCGTCCGTAAACCGGGCTCGCCGCCTTCGTGGAGGTGAATGTCGATGCCTTTTCCGTGGTCCAATGCAAGCTGCACGATGAAATCGATCTGCTTTTCGACACTTCCGTCGATCGCATTAGGATCAAGGCCGCCGATGAAATCGATATCCATCGCCGCGGCATCTTTCATCAATTGTTCGGAATGCGAATAGAAAATCCGGTGCTGCGGAAAAGCGACCAGCTCGGTCCCGATGGTATCTTTATTTTTTTCAATTGCTTTTTGAAGATTTTTCAGCGAATCCAGCTTCGAAGTCGGCTCGATATTCACATGGCTTCTGGCAAAATTCGACCCCTTCGATTGCAACAGTTCGATAATCTTTTCCGCGCGATAGGTAGACGTTTTCAGCAGCTCCGGCAATGTTTTTTCCTCGAACGCGATCATATCCTTCACCGACCGGTTTTTCGCCAGCCGCGCTTTCCACGGGCCGCCGTAAAATGTTTTGTCCAAATGAATGTGCATATCCCGGAACGCCGGCAGCATCAGCTGACCCTTCGCGTCGGTACCATCCGCCCTGGGGTCGTTCGGAAGCACGGCTTTGATCTTTCCGTCCTCGATCTCGACCCGGAAGAGGCCGGTTTCGGTGGCGATCACTTCCCCGTCCTCATACACAAAGCCCGTTTCCAGCCGCACGTTTTTAAGCGTCCATTTCTTTGCCGGTTTAGCGCCCGTTTCTACCCGTTGGGCCGGGTTTGAAGCAATTGCGCCGGGCTTTTTGACCAGTATTTCGCCGGCCAGTAACAGACCTGAACTTTGGATAAACGTTTTGCGGGAAATGGATTCCATGTGCCTGGGATTAAGGTTTATGCAAAGTTAATCCCGACAACACTTTCGAACGATGCGCTATTTATGCTAAAACTTGTAGATTTTATAACGCATTGCGGAATGCGCGGGGCGATAGGCCTGTCTGGGCCTTGAAGAAGTTGGAAAAATGAGGAAGATCGCTGAAACCAAGATCAAAAGCGATTTCTTTCGCCGATTGGCCGGAGACCAGCAGCAAGCGTTTCGCTTCCAGGCCGATACGGTTGTGGATCAGGAATGTAGCCGGAACATGTAAATGCCTTTTGCAGAGAATATTAAGGTAGTTAGGCGAAATGTTAAGCTGATCGGCATAATAGGCTACGGTTTTATGGGTCTTGAAATGCGTGTCCACCAAAGCGTGATATTTAAAAAGGATCGGATTGGCGCGGTAAGTGCCGATATCCTCGTAAATGCGCTCGGCTTCGCGGCTCACCAGCTGCAAGGCCACCCGGCTGCGAAGTTGTACCATATCCCAATCCACCAGGGCCGCGCCCAGCTCGCCTTCCAGCGCTTCCAGCTCATAGCACAATGCGTGGAAAACCGCCGGCGGCAGGTCGATCACCTGGTGGTTCCGGTAAGCGATAAACGACAGCCTGAGAAAGTTAGAAGAAGTCTCGAATGCCCGCCGGCCGACCATTAGCTGAAACCCCGTTGTA
This sequence comes from uncultured Dyadobacter sp., assembly GCA_966211825.1. Taxonomy (GTDB): domain Bacteria; phylum Bacteroidota; class Bacteroidia; order Cytophagales; family Spirosomataceae; genus Dyadobacter. The sequence continues at coordinate 4,361 of CBIHPQ010000079.1, forward strand.
TCATCGTCGAGCTCCCAGCGATGCACCTGGCCCGGGAAGAGCAAATGCACCTGGTTACCGGCGACGGTATAATCCACAAAGTCAATGGAATGTGTGCCACCGCCTTTTTTCACGACAAACAGCATGAAGAAATCGTGTTTATGCGGCTTCTCGATCCGGCTCCTGCCTGCTACCTCATGGCGCAAAAGCTTGTAACCCGACTCCGCAGAAGAGTCGAAAGCATCTATACCCAGTGTCGGAAAAGCCGTTTTTGTATTCATAAGCTCAAATTACAAAAAATGCCGCTAGGGGGTTCCCGCTTCTTATTGTAAGGTCAACGGGCAGTTTTTGTACGCACGCAAGACCCCGGTTGGTGGTATGTTTTCGAATCTCTGCCGGAATTTGCCCGCAGGAACTTTCATTTGGTTACATTTGTACATTAAATCTATAATATTAGTAGACTTGTTTCAGGACGAAAACGCAGAGGGCATGAAGACTTATCAACTTAAACTAACATACCCCGAAACACTGAGCGTGCACCACATCACGACGCTGGTGGAATCGGTGAAGGGTGTAAAAATTCAACGGTTAAACATCATCGGACGCGGGCGCGAATTTGTGGGGATCATGGTCGTGGAGGCCGCCGGGCTGCTGCATTACGACTCGCTCATCGAGCGGCTCCGCTCGCGCCAGGAGGTATTGCTCGACGAGCCGGAAGTGGCGGCGCTGTAACCTTGATGCGGGTGCAACGACCTCAAGATCGGGATGGTAACAAATCGCCCTGCCCGTCTTTTGTAGTAAAATGACAACCACCGAAGATGCTTAAAACATTTAAAATCTGCATTGTTCTCAACGTGATGCTGTCGCTGGGGGCGATCGGGATGATCCATGAGACCCTCTTGCCGGAAGATGGTAAAGGAAAGTCGCGGAATGCTCTGATCGCCGCTGCGTCGGGCACAGCCAATAGGCCCAACATCGTCATCATTATAGCCGATGACCTGGACAGCCGGCAACTGAGCTGCTATGGCGGCCAGAACCTGAAAACGACCCATATAGATGCTTTGGCGAAGGACGGGTTGAAATTCCATAACCTCTTTACCTCGGAGGCCATGTGCGTGCCTACGCGGGCGTCGCTTTTCACGGGGCTCTATCCCGTTCGGCATGGCTCGTTCCAGAACCACAAGCCGGTGTACGACAACCTGAAAAGCGTTGGCCATTACCTGGCCGACCTGGGTTACCGGGTGGGACTTACGGGCAAAGACCACGTAACGAAGCCAAAAAGCGTTTTTCCATTCGAAATCGTGAATGGTTTTGAGCCTAACTGCGTCGCACCGACGGACGAGTACCGCCTCGACGACGTGAAAAAATACATAACCGCGAGCGACAAGCCTTACTGCCTTTTTGTAATGAGCATCAATCCCCACGCGCCGTGGACAGTGGGTGATACGACCGAATTTGACGCGGTGAAACTCAAACTTCCCGCCAACTGGGTGGACACGCCCGTGACGCGCCGGCAGTTTGTGAAGTACCTTGCGGAAGTCCGCAGGCTGGACGACCAGGTGGGGGAGATCAACGCATTGCTGAAAGAGACCGGGCAGGATAAAAACACCATCCTGATCTTCCTCGGCGAGCAGGGAGCCCAGTTTCCGGGGGCGAAATGGAACCTGTACGACACGGGTCAGCGCAGCTCGATGCTCATCAAATGGCCCGGAAAAGTGAAACCGGCCTCCGAAACCAACGCATTGGTGCAGTACGAAGACATTACCCCGACGCTGATCGACATCGCGGGCGGGAAACCCGTTGCGGGCCTCGACGGCCGCAGCTTTCTGCCTGTTATTTCTGCAAAAAGCAAGGAAGCGCGCAGTTACGTTTACGGCATTCACAACAACATTCCAGAGGGCGATCCTTACCCGATCCGCAGCATACGCGATCATCGCTACAAGCTGATCCTCAACCTCACTTCCGATAAGCATTATTACAACCGCTTCATGATGGACCGCAACCGGAAGGACCGCAATACCGTGTGGTTTTCGTGGGTGGACGATACGGCCGATCCGCAGGCTAAAAAGATCACCGACCGCTTCGAGAACCGGCCTGCCGTGGAGTTTTATGATACTGAAAAAGACCCTTTTGAACTGAAAAACCTGGCCGCCGATCCCCAGTATGCGCAACGCATTGCCGGGCTGAGGACCGCGCTGGAAGGCTGGATGAAACAGCAGGGCGACGAAGGTGCTTCCATTGACAAGGTTTATCCTAAAAAACAGGAAGCCAAATGAAAAGTGGCATCCTCGCGCTCCTCGCCGCGATCATAACCTGCTCAGCGCCTGTTTGCGGGCAGAGGAAAAGTCCGGGTGCGGCCCAGCCGAGTGCGGCCCAGCCGGGTGCGGCCCAGCCGAACATCCTGCTCATTATGACGGACGACCAGGGTTATGGCGACTTCGGTTTTACCGGCAACCCGCACGTGAAAACACCAAACATCGACCAGCTCGCGGCCCGTTCCACGAGGTTGACCAACTACCACAATTCTCCCGTATGCGCCCCCACGCGTGCGAGCCTGCTCACAGGGCGCTATCCCCAGCGCACGGGCGTGCACGACACCTATAACGGAGGAGCCATTTTGGCTGCGGAAGAGATTACTTTGGCAGAAATACTTTCCCAAAATGGGTATCGTACCGGCATTGTCGGGAAGTGGCATCTGGGGGACAATTACCCGTTCCGTCCTTCCGATCAGGGATTTCAATACAGCCTCGTCCACGGCGGCGGCGGGGTAGGACAGCCGGGCGATTTTTACGAGAATTTCATCCGCACCGATAGCAGCTATTTCAATACCACGCTTTCTGAAAACGACCGTAAAGTACAGCGACAGGGCTATTGCACCGATGTTTTCACCGATCAGGCTTTGGAGTTTCTGAAAGAAAAGCGGTCGTCGCCTTTCTTCCTGTACGTTTCGTACAACGCGCCGCATACCCCGCTCCAACTGCCAAAAAAGTATGAGGAGATGTATAAAAACCTGGCATTCGACACGGAAACGGACCGGCAGGAAGGCAAAGCCTGGGCGAAAATGACCGATAACGACAAGGCAGCGGCGCGGAAAGTATATGGTATGGCCACCAATATCGATGATAATGTGGGCCGCATTCTGGCGGAACTCAAAAAGCAGGGACTCGAAGAGAACACGATCGTCATTTTTCTCACGGATAATGGCAACCAGCAATTACGCTTCAATACCGGCTTCCGCGGGTTGAAGGGAAGTGCCTGGGAAGGTGGTACGCGTGTGCCGTTCCTGATTTCGGGCGCAGGGCTTTTTGAGCCAAACAAGGAAGTGAATGCATTGCTGGCACATATTGATGTGGTGCCTACTTTGCTGGAAGCGGTCAAAATATCTTTACCAGCAAATCTTAAAACCGACGGCCGGCCTGCCTTGAAAACAATTCAGGGCAAGGTTGCCGCCTCATCCCGTATTTTTTACAACGCCTGGAACCGCGGCTGGCCGGAGCCTTACCGCAATGCGGCTTTTTACAAAAACAACCACAAACTGGTAGCATTCAATGCGGAAGGGGAGGACCTGAACACATTCAGCCTGTTCGATCTGGGAAAAGATCCGTTTGAACAGCATAACCTCGTTCAGGAGCAGCCGGTTTTGGCCAAACAACTGAAAAAAGGGCTCGACAGCATTTTTACCGACATTTCAAACAGCCCTAACCTCACTCCCCGGCACATTATCGTGGGTTCCGAACATGAACCGGTTTCGATCCTCACCCGCCAGGACCTGAATGGCACCAACATGGGCGCCTGGATGACCGATAAGGCGACCGGATACTGGAATATCACCATCGCACAGGACGGCTATTATGACCTCCGTTCGATCCACACGGCCAGCATCGCCAAAGGCACGCGCGGCCTCGTGCGCCTCGGCCATATCCAGCGGAGCGCCCTCGCCACGGGCGAAAGTAATGCAGTTATGATTTCCAAAGTGTGGCTCAAAAAAGGCAACTACCTCGTCGAGTCGTGGTTTGAAGGGCAGGGCGGGGTTACGGGGCCTTATTACCTTGAAATAACGATTCGTAAATAGATTTTTATGCTGAAAAAAGTAGTTCTGGCGGCGCTGCTGCTCGCGTGGGGCAATGGGATGCCCATGCACAGAAGAAGCAGGCCCAGGCACCGAATATCGTCCTGATCGTCTCCGACGACCACAGCGCGCCGTTTCTGGGCAGTTATGGTTACCCGCAGATCAAAACGCCGAATATCGACCGGCTCGCGCAGGAGGGCATCCGCTTCAACCGCGCGTACACGACTGCCCCGCAATGCGTACTATCTCGCGCGGCGATCATGACCGGACGCAACACGCTGGACGTGCAGATGACCCGCTTTTCGGCCCCGCTCGATGCGTCGGTAACGGCCTATCCCGAACTGCTGCGCAAAGGCGGCTACTACACGGGCATCCTCGGCCGGAACTTCCATTTGAATGGCAACCGCCGCGTGCCCGAAACGGTCGCCGTTTTAGAAAAATATGGTTTGGAAACCTTCAAAAACCGCGTCGATTACCTGAATGCGACCGGCAACCGCGACAGTATTTTCCAGCAATACACCGAATTCCTCGATAAGGCACCCAAGAACAAGCCCTTTTTCGTGCAGGTAGGTTACAGCGACCCGCACCGGATTTTCAATGCCAAAAACTTCGAACCCGACCCGCAATCGCTCACATTACCGGGGCATTGGCCTGATACAAAAGGCGTGAGGGCCGACTTTGCTTCCTACCTGGGTGAAATCCAGCGGCTCGACAGCGATGTAGGCCGAGTGCTGGAAGATCTTAAAAAGCGCGGACTGGAACAAAATACGCTCGTAGTGTTCATCGGCGATAATGGCGGTGCATTGCTGCGCGGAAAAGGCACATTGTACGAGCTGGGCATTCACGTGCCGCTGATCATCCGCCATCCCCGGCTGATCAAAGGCGGGCAGGTGAGCGACGCGCTGGTGTCGGGCATCGACATTGCGCCTACCTTCCTGAGCGTTGCCGGAATCCCGGTTCCGAAAGAGATTACCGGCAAAAGCCTCGCGCCCGCATTCACGAACGCGCAACATGCAGGACACGATTACATTTTCGCCGTCAGGGGCGCGCACGGGCAGGGGCTGCCGACTAATTCTTCCAATTTCGATCTCGGCAGGACGATTTTCAACAAACAATACAAGCTGATCTACAATGCGATCTGGCAGATTCCCTATCATCCCGTCGACTTTGCAGGACAACCTTTCTGGCTGGATTTAAAACAACAACATGCCGAAGGCAAGCTGGACGAGAAATACGACAAACTACTCTTCGCCGACCGTCGTAAAATGTTCGAAATCTACGACCTGCAAGCCGACCCGGACGAAACGAACAACCTGTCGGGCAAACCGGAAGTGGCTGCGATCGAGCACGATCTGAAAACCCGCTTGCAGGAATGGATGATTTTGAACCGCGACTATCTGCCGCTACCCATAGCTCCGTGACTCCCCCAACACCCAACGCCCACCATGCTCCGACGCCAGTTTCTCCACAATACTGAATGAAGGTGGTCTAAATGCAGCCTATCATTTTTAAACCACAAAAAATCATGAAAAAAATATAGTAGTTAAGGGCAAATCCTACTTTTGACCGTCAAACTCTCTGCTAGCGGAAAAAGATTTGCAACGGGATACAGAAATATGGAACGCCTTTCGGTCGGGGGATAAAAATGCCTTTGCGGCTATTTATGAGCTATATTTCGACGCGCTGTATTCCTACGGCAAGCGCTTCATTACCGACGAAACCCGCGTGGAGGACGCTATTCAGGACCTTTTTATCAACCTCTGGCGCGGCCACGCCAATGTTGCGCCGGTCGATAACATCAAATTTTACCTCTTCCGCAGCCTCCGTCGTGACATCTACCGCATGACCGAAAAAGAAAAGGTTTTCCCGAAAGTGGAACTGGACGCCTTCCTGCACGAGTACGATCACCCGGGCGAGGAACAGCTGGTCCACGAAGACGAGAAAGAACTGACCCGAAAGCTGCTGGCCGTTCTGCAAAGCCTGCCCAAACGTCAGCTGGAAGCGATCACTTTGCGGTACTACGAAAATTTCAGCATCAGCGAAATCGCCGAGATCATGGATGTTTCCGACAAGACGGTCCGCAACACCCTGCACAATTCATTGACCTTGCTCCGTAAAAACTCCCGGCTTTTCTACACCGTTTTCGAGCTCGCGCTGGCTTTTATCTGGCATTAACCTGCATTCCGGCGCTCCTGGGGACATTTATCAGCTTTTTTGAAAAAAATATTAAAATTCTTTGGGTCAACCCGGATAAAGCCTCCTTTGTATGTATATAATGCAAAAGCGAGATGTCGAAAAATTACGGTGATTTCAAAGCGGAGGATTTTCTGCGGGACGAAAGTTTCCATCGCTGGGTCATGTCCGGCGGGCAGGAGGAAGCGGAGTTCTGGGAAGGTTTTCAGCAGCAATATCCTGAAAAATCCGGCGAGCTGCGGCTGGCGCGGTCGCTATGGTCGTCGCTGCACGAAATGCGGAGCCAGGCCGAACCGGGAATTCGGGAAAAAGTATGGGCCAACGTGGCCGGCACCGTCGAGGAACCTGGGTCGGAAAGCCCTAGCCAACGCCGCACACGGCCATTATACCGCTGGTGGATGGCCGCAGCCGCAATACTGATCGTCGGCGGACTCGCCTGGACTTTCCGTGCAACGTTTAGGGATGAACCGGTAGTTTACCGCGAGCAGGTAGGCATTGCGGAGGTACCGCTGAACGAGCAGGTCAATACCACCGCAAAACAGCAAACCATCACGCTTTCCGACGGTTCTACCGTACAGCTGAAACCCGGCGGCAAGCTGAGCTATTCCAGTTTTTCAGGGAATCAGCGGGTGGTGTATCTCGATGGCGAAGGTTATTTCGATGTGGCTAAAAACCCGTCGAAGCCATTCATCGTGTATGCAGGGCGGATCGTGGTGCAGGTGGTGGGCACGAGCTTCCGGGTGTCGTCCAATACGGGTAAGGTCAGGAGCAGCGTGGCGGTCACTTCGGGGAAGGTCAAGGTATTTGCCGCGGGCAGGGCCGGGCGCGAAAAGGAGCCGGTTTTGCTGGTACCCAACCAGCAGGTCGTGTTCAATGCCCATACCAATGCATTCGTGAAAGGCATTGTGGCAGAGCCTGTTCAGATAGGCGGTACCGGCGGGGCAAAGGAGTTTTATTTTGATAATACCTCCGTAAACGACGTGCTCCATACCATTGAAACGGCCTACGGCGTGACCATCCGCCACGACAATGCCGCCTTCGCATCCTGTAAACTCACTGCGCCGCTGGGCGATATGCCGATGTTCCGCAAGCTGGATATCATCTGCCAGACGGTCGGCGCCACTTATGAAGTATTCGGAACTGAAATCGTAATCTCGGGAGGGGCTTGTGACCTCTGATATTCTCTAACCTAAAATTCAACCAAAGACCCAAAGCATCATGACGAGACAGTAATACCATTCGACCCAAAAAGCAAAAAACCGGAAGCGCTGCCACGCGTCCGGTTCTGAATGATCCCCCTATGTACAGCAAATGACATTCCTGCCTGCGGCATTGCGCCCCGGCAGGAGCAGGGAATCTTATGTCCTATTCTAAAAGCATTTAAAACAAAACACGGGTAAAAATATGCAAAAGTTTTTCAACACGGCCCACAAGCCGATGCTCATCATGAAAATACTAGGTGTTCCCATAATCATTATCCTGTCGCTGGCGACACTGGGCTTTGCCAGGGACGGAAATGCCCAGGAATTGATGAAAAGAACGGTAACGGCGCAGTTCAGCAACCGCGAGATCTCGAAGGCGCTGACGATGATCGGGAATAAGGCCAATGTGAAGTTTACCTACCTGCCCGGCATTTTCCCGGCAGAGGCGAAGGTTTCGGTGAAAGTGAAGAACGAATCGCTGGAAAACGTGCTGCGGGAAATCCTGGAACCGTACAACATCGGTTACCAGACGAGCGGGGAGTTTATCATCCTGAAAAAGAACAGCTCCGGCGCCAAAGCTACACCGGGAGCGAAAGACGAAGCCCGTTTACACCAGGATATTACAGTATCCGGCAAAGTCGCCGACGATAAAGGCGAAAGCCTGCCCGGGGTAAGCATTATCCTCAAAGGCACGCAGCGCGGCACGGTGACGGACGTTGACGGAAATTTCACCTTCAATGTCCCGGACCAGTCGGCGGTGCTGGTGTTCAGCTATGTAGGCTATTCGCAGAAAGAAGTGACGGTGGGCAACCAAACGACTTTCAATGTGCAGCTTGCCAATGATAACAAAGTGCTGGAAGAAGTGGTGGTGGTAGGTTATGGTGCCATTAAAAAATCGGATGTGACGGGTGCGATTGCTTCTGTGGACAATACCAAAATCGCGCGTGCGGCTACACCCGACGCTACCGGTGCCTTGCAGGGACAAATGCCGGGTGTGGTGGTGGTTAAAAACGTGGGTAAGCCTGGAAGCGGTTATAATATCAACATCCGCGGTATCAGTTCCATTGGCGGTTCCAACTCGCCGCTGTACGTGATCGACGGTATTCCGTCGACCTCCGGTATCAACGAGCTGAACCCGGCGGATATCGAGAAAATAGATATTTTGAAAGATGCCTCCGCAACGGCCATTTACGGCTCGCGGGGTGCAAAAGGGGTGGTGATCGTGACGACCAAGCGCGGCAAATCAGGCAAGACGACCATTTCATACGACGCCTACATGGGGGTACGCACGCCCACGCACCTGCCCGAAATGTTCGACGGCCCCGAATATGTGGCCTACCGCACAGAGATGTTCAAAGCGCAGGGAAAGGATATTTCCAGGAACAATGCAGCCTTTTTCACCCCCGACCAGTGGAAGAACATCGATGAGGGCAAATTCACCGACTGGCCTTCATTGATACTGGAAAACGGCCTGCAAATGAACCATAACGTTACCGCAAGCGGCGGCGACGAGAAAACCCGTTTTGCGATCAGCGCCGGGCTTTTGCAGGAGGATGGCAACGTGAAGCCGGAGCAATTCAAACGGTACACGCTGCGGGGGAATGTGGATCGCCAGATCACGGAGAAGTGGAAAGCGGGTTTGAATATTTATTTCTCCCAAAACCTGCAAAACCTGGGTAGCTCCGAAGCATTGCGCTCGGCTTACCGCCTGCCGCCGATGACCTATCCATACGACGAAACCGGCGCGCCCGCATTCCGCGTGTACACGACCAACTCGGTAACCAACCCGATGTTCGACCAGGATAATGAGATCCGTCAGGTGCGCAACGCACGCACTTTCGGGAACATTTTTGTGCAGTTCGAACCGCTGAAAAACCTGACGCTGAAATCGACGATTTCGCCAAACTATTCCACCGAAAGAAGTGGTTTTTACTTCGGCCCGCTCTCCAAGCAAAGCCTCGGCGGCTCCGTACCGACGCAGGCAAGCAATGCCACCAAAGAACAGCTGACCTGGGTGCTCGACAACCAGGCTACTTACGACGCCCAGTTCGGGGTGCACAAGCTGACGGCGACCGTCGTGCAAAGCATGCAAAAGGACCGCATCGAGACCAATACCATTACCGTGGACGGCATTCCTTACAAATCGCTTTGGTATAACCTCGCTACGGGCGGTCGTGTGCTGGGCTATGGCTCGTCGTATGTCAAGACGACCCTGACCTCGGCGATGGGACGGGTGAATTATAGTTACAAAGACAAATACCTGCTCACAGCCACCGGGCGCTGGGATGGTTCTTCCAGATTAGCGGAAGGCAATCAATGGGGTTTTTTCCCGTCTGCATCTTTGGCGTGGCGGTTGTCCGAGGAGCTGTTTATCAAACGCATCAGGGCCATTACCGACCTGAAACTGCGGCTAAGCTATGGCGTCACGGGTAACGACCGCGTGGATGCCTATTCGACGCAGGCGGCATTGGGACAGACATTCTACGATTTCGGCGGCTCATTCGCACAAGGTTACGCGCCGAGCCAGCTTCCCAACAAGAACCTGACCTGGGAAACGACGCATGAAATTAATGCAGGCCTTGATTTCGGGTTTTTCAATAACCGCATTACCGGTAGCATTGATGTGTACAATCGCCTGATCGACAATATTTTGCTGAGCCGCCAGTTACCGGCACCGTCGGGTTGGGGCTCCATTACCGATAATGTGGGTAAGCTGCGCAACAGCGGTATCGAGCTCGGTATCAGTTCTATCAATGTGGTGGCGGGCAAGTTTCAATGGAAAAGTGACATCGTGTTCGATACCAACAAAAACCGCATTCTGGAACTGAACGGCGGCAAGAAGGACGATGTCGGCAACAGCTGGTTTATCGGTCAGCCGGTGCAGGTGAACTACAATTACGTGTTCGACGGCATCTGGCAGACGGAGGAGGTGGAAAACGCCAAAAAATACAACCAGACACCCGGCCAGATCCGCGTGAAGGACCTCGACGGCAACGGCGTGATCAACGCGGCCGACCGGCAGATCATCGGTAAGCGTGTTCCAAGCTGGACGGGCTCATTCTCGAACACGTTCCGCTATGGCAACCTCGATTTGTACATTATGTTGTACACCCGCCGCGGCGAACAGTTTGTGAGCTCTTTTGATGCCACACTGATGAATTATAACTCGGATTATAACCAGGTGAAAGTCGATTACTGGACGCCGGAAAACCCTTCGCAGACCTATTTCCGCCCCGGCAATCCCGGCCCGTACACCGTGATCCCGACTTACCGCAAGGTTGATTTTACCCGCGTGGGCAATATTACGCTCGGTTATAACGTGCCGAACGGCCTCTTGCAGCGCTTGAAGATCAGCAACCTGCGTGTTTACGCGACGGCTACCAACCCTTTCCTGTTCACGAAATACGAAGGTTTCGACCCTGAGTGGCCTGCTACCAACACGTATGGCACGGCGGTGAGCACGGCATCCTATCTTTTCGGCGTCAATCTGGCTTTTTAATTCATGACATTTATGAAAAAGAAAATATATATCACCATGCTGGCGGCGGCCCTCGGGCTATCGTCCTGCCAGGACTTCCTGACGGAGGAAAATATCAGCGGCGTCACGAGCGAAAACTTTTACGTGGATGCCGCCGGCTTTGAAAAACTCGTGAATTCGTGCTACTCATCGATGCGCGACGTGTATGAAACCGACCCCAAGCTTTTCTGCTGGGGCACCGACATCATTACCCGGGGCGAGATCGAGCCCGTGAGCGGCACCGTGGGCGACCGGGTCGTGCGAGCGACGCAACTGAATGAGTACAAGACGCTTTCGTCGGATAATTCGGCCGTAGAAGAGCTGTTTACGAACCTTTACGCGGGTATTCAGCGGTGCAATACGGCCATCAACAAGTCGGAAGGCATTCCGGGTCTGAATGAGGCCACGCGGGCGAAGCGAATCGGCGAGGTGCGTTTTATCCGTGCCTACTACTATTACCTTTTGGTAGAAAATTTCGGCGGTATTCCCATTGTAAAAGAGGAAATCAATACGCCGGTGACGCATTTCGTGCCTGATACGGAACAGAAAGTGTATGAGTTTATCGTGGAAGACCTCAATGCCTCCCTTACCAATGTGGACGCCTCTTCGGCAGAGTTCGGCAGGGTAACGCAAGGTGCCGTGAAGCATTTGCTTTCGCTCGTGCACCTCACGCGCGGCTACAAAGCGTTTGGAGGGGCAGCGGACTTTACCAAGGCCGCCCAATATGCCGAGGAAGTGATCGCAGCCGGCAATTACAAGCTGGTACCTTCTTTCGCCGACGTTTTCAAATCCACCAACCAGCAAAACAGCGAGATCCTGTTCTCGATCCAGTTCGATCCGGCGAGTTTGAAAAACAAAACCATCGGCCACGGACAAAACATCGTTTTCGGCTGGCGCATTTTCCGCGAACCGGGTTTCTACGACGGCGAATACCAGACTTACAGCCGCCGCACGAGCGATTTCATGCCGACGCAGTTTTTGTATTCCTTGTACAACACGGCCAAGGACACCCGCTACGACGGCATCTTCCTGAGCAAGTTCTATGCCGTGCGGGACGACAAGATCGGCAATACGCCTGTTAAAAAAGGCGACCTGCGTTTCTACTTCCCATACCCCGACCAGCCCTTCACGGCAGCCGATTCGGCGGCATTGAAACAGGCCAACCCGAATGTCGAGATCATCCGTTTTGACAAATGGAAGCAGGATTTTCAGGGTGTGGGAGGTGTTTTGAAATTCCCGATGATCAACAAGTTCTTCGATCCGCTGGCCAATTTCCCCGGCAATAACGAAAAAGCTTATTCCTGCACCCGGGATATTTATCTGTTCAGGCTCGCCGAAACCTATTTGCTGGCTGCGGAAGCCTATTTCAAACTCGGGCAAAAGGACAAGGCAGCCGAAAAATTGAATGTAGTGCGCCAGCGCGCCGCGGTAACCGGCCAAAACCTGAACATTACCGCCGCGAATGTGGACATCGATTTCATCCTCGACGAGCGCGCACGTGAGCTTGCAGGCGAGTACAAGCGCTGGCTCGACCTCAAACGCACGCATCGCCTCGACAGGGCATTCGAGCACAACCCGCTCACCAAGCTGACCAACCCCGGCGGCGTGAGCGAGAAATATTACCTCCGCCCGATCCCGCAGTCGGTGATTGACCGGGATACGGAAGGATACCCTCAGAATCCGGAGTATTGATAATGTCAGGTCAGCCTGGGCATTGGTGATATCATGTCAGCGAAGTCGATGTCCTGTCAGCCTGAGCATTGACGATGCCACGTCGGCTCAGGCTGACAATCGTTCGGTTTGCCACGTCGGCTCAGGCTGACAATCGTTCGGTTTGCCACGTCGGCTCAGGCTGACAATGTTGCGTAGGCCGCAATCTATCATTTAAGCACAAACAATCATGTTGAGAGCATTTACAATTTGTACAATTCTTAACCTTATACCATTGCTGCACGCGGTCGGGAGTCAGACCTCCGATGCCCCCGTGACGAAGCTGAAAGTGAAGGCCAGGTTTGCGATGCCGGACATTCTAGTGCCGGATTTCAGTAAATCGAAACGTTTCCGGATTACCGATTTTGGCGCGGTTGCCGGCGATAAGGAAAAAATTTCCGGTGCGATCCGGCAGGCTATCGACGCTGCGAATAAAGCTGGCGGTGGCATTGTAGTAGTGCCTGCGGGCGAATGGGTCACGGGTAAGGTGCATTTGAAGAGCAATGTGAATTTGCATTTGGAAAAGGGTGCCGTACTGCTGTTTTCGGAGCGGCCCGAAGATTACCTGCCTGCGGTGCATTCGAGCTGGGAGGGAATAGAATGCTACAACTATTCGCCGCTGATTTATGCCTACCAATGCAAAAATGTGGCGGTTACCGGCGAAGGGGAAGTTCGGGCGAAAATGGAGGTTTGGAAAGAATGGTTTGCCCGCCCGAAGCCGCATATGGAAAGCATCAAGCGGCTCTACAACCTCGCGCAGGCATATACGCCCGTGCAGGAGCGGCAAATGGTGAACGACACGGCCCATTTGCGCCCGCAGTTTATCCAGTTCAACCGGTGTGAAAATGTGCTGCTGGAAGGTATTACGATTACCAACAGCCCGTTCTGGACGATCCATCCCTATCTCTGCACGAATGTCGTGATCCGCAAACTGAAAGTATACGCGCACGGGCATAACAACGACGGCGTGGACCCTGAAATGAGCCGGAATGTGCTGATCGAAGATTGCGTCTTTGATCAGGGCGACGATGCGATTGCGATCAAATCGGGCCGGAACCCGGAGGGCTGGCGGCTGAAAACGCCTTCAAAAAATATCGTTATTCGGAATTTAACGGTCAAAAATGGTCACCAGCTGGTGGCGATCGGCAGCGAGCTTTCGGGCGGGATCGAGAATGTGGACATTGATCATTGCGAGGTCGTCGACGGTGCGAAACTGAACCATTTGCTGTTCATCAAGACCAATGAGAGAATGGGCGGGTATGTCAAAAACGTCTACGCCTCGAACCTGACCGCCGGGAAAATCGACCTCGGCGTGCTGGGGATCGAAACCGATGTGCTCTACCAATGGCGCACCCTCGTACCGACCAAAATCCGTAAGTTGACGCCCATTTCCGATATTTATTTGAGCAATATTCTGGCGAAGGACGTGAAATTCGAGTCGCGCATTCTGGGACAGAAAGAGTTGCCGGTTAAAAATGTCTCGATGAAGAACATTACGACCGGCAAAGTGCAGGAAAAGAAGGAGATACACGAAAACGTCCTGAATTTTCAACATTGAAAAAAGGGCATACTATTTGAATTTCAATGAAGATTTTTACCTACAAATGGATGAGAACAATCGGTATTGCAGTAATCGCTATCGCGTGGGTAGCCGCAATGCCCATTCCAGGCTTTAATGCGGCATATGCAGCGCAATTCGATCTCGTGACGGCCAAAACCAAAGTTTCGATTTACTACCAGAAAGACGGCCCGAAACTCGACTCTATCGCGGCGCATTTGCTGGCGGCCGACATTGAGCGGGTAAGCGGCTACTTGCCGAAAGTCGGTACGGATGTGGACCTTGCAAGCGGGAATGTGATTGTCCTCGGCCGCGTCGGTTCGCAAATTGTCGGATATTTCGGAAAGCAGGCCGCCGACGCTGCGCTGAAAGGGCAATGGGAGCGTTATTCGCTTCGTGTTTTGGATAAGCCGGTCAAAAATGTGAGCCGGGCTCTAATCGTAGGCGGCAGCGACGTCCGCGGCACGGCTTACGGCGCGTTTTCGATTTCGGAAAAGATCGGCGTCACGCCCTGGTACTGGTGGGCAGATGCTGTGCCGGTGACCCGCAAGACGTTGTCACTGGACATCCATGCATTTACTTCCGGATCGCCTTCCGTTAAGTTCCGGGGCAT
>CBIHPQ010000080.1:0-19148 GCA_966211825.1 uncultured Dyadobacter sp.
CTCCTTTCAATAAGTACAAATATCCATACTTATTTTGTTTTTGTAGAACCCGGCATTGTAATTTCGTGAAACTTATTTCCCGTCAGATACCTAATCCACCTGCCGCTTGCTTAGTTTTTTTCGCGTAAATGCACGGTACCAGACCATCAGTTTAGTAGTATTCTTCCTGCTGCTCCGTCTCCCATTTTTCCTGGGCGGCGCGCCGCTGCTGATACCTGAATTGAGCTGGATGCTCGTAGGCGAGCAAATGGGCCGCGGCTTCATGCTCTACCGCGACGTGTGGGATAACGTAAGCCCGTTTTCAGGCCTTACCTACTGGCTCATCGACAGTCTCTTCGGCCGTACGCAATGGGTTTACCAGCTGGCGGCAATGGGCGTTTCGCTCGTTCAGATACTGTATTTCAACTACGTAATCCATTCCCGCGACGTTTTCCCCGAACGCACGTTCCTCCCGGGCGCATTGTACGCCCTGTTCCTGAATATTTCGTTCGATATGGGCACATTATCGCCCATGCTCCTTGCCACCACTTTTCTGCTGTTTGCATTCGGATCAATCGTTAAGATGCTTGTCAGAAGGGAGGTAACCACGCAGGTTTTCGAGCTGGGACTTTACATCGGTATCGCCACGTTGTTCTACCTGCCGGCATCGCTGTTCATGATCTGGGCGTTCCTGGCATTGCTGTTCTATACGGGTTCCACATTCCGTCACCACCTGCTAGGGCTGTTTGGTTCGATATTCCCGCTGCTGATGGTCGTTCTGTTTTTCTATCTGAACAATGGCATGGAAAGCCTCAACAGAAACCTGCTTACCTCTGTATTCCAGGTAAAACAATATAACCTCAACGAGTTCTCCTCCCTGCTCGCGTCGCTCTTACTGCCCCTGGGTTTCGGGATCATGGGGTTTATGCGGATCTTCACCACGCTGCGGTTTGTGAACTACCAGACGCGCATTCAGCAGGTAATGGCGCTATGGTTTATTGCAGCGGTATTTACGATCCCGCTCATGCAGTTCCTCGCTCCGATGCAGTTTGTGATCTTCATTCCGCCGGCAGCATTCTTTGCCACCCATTATTTTCAAAGCTTTAAAAAGAATAGCTGGGCGGATGAACTGCAGTTCACGCTCATGGGCGCGATGATCATCCTGATCCAGTATCAGGGTCTCCGGGGCGTGTTGCCCGGCGTAGCAATGGGTAAGCTGGAAAACCTGCGGGCCAAACCGGCCCAGTTACCGGAGCAGATCCGCAACAAGCGCATACTCGTTCTCGGGCAGCATTCAGGGGAGTATATCAATAACTTTACCGCCACGCCTTACCTCAACTGGGAGCTCGCCAGCTACGATTTACAGAACCTCGACAATTTCGATAGCGTAATCCACGTCTACGATAACTTCCGCAAAGATCCGCCCGAATATGTGATCGACAAGGTGAATATCATGCCGAAACTCCTGAACCGGGTTCCGGCATTGAAAAAACAATATATCCAGAGCCCCTGGAAAGGTGTTTACCAAAAGGCTTACTAGCACGAAATCTTGTCGACGCGCGTCTGGTGGCGACCGCCTTCGAACTCCGTACTTAAAAATACTTCCAGGCTTGCCAGGGCAATTTCCAGCTCGATAAAACGTACGGGAAAACAAATCACGTTCGCATCGTTATGCTGGCGGGCCAAAGGTGCCAGCGGCACATCCCACACGAGCGCAGCGCGTACGCCCTGGTGCTTGTTCGCGGTAATGCATACGCCCTGCCCGCTCCCGCAAAGCAGTACCCCCTTTTCGAACTCGTTGCTTTCCACACCGCTGGCCACCGGATGGGCGAAATCCGCGTAATCTGCCGAGTCAGCGCTATATGTCCCGAAATCCTTCACTTCGAAACCGTTGGTGGTAAGCCAGTCGATAACCGGTTGCTTGTAGGGGAAACCTGCGTGATCGGAGCCGATAGCAATTTTTCTCATTACTTTTTTGTTAATTACAGTCCACCGCCTGGTAACAACAGCGGACATGGTGAAAAGTTTTTTATTATTGGTGTTAATGGTACAAAGTTACCATTATACTTATCAACAACTCAATGGATTCCTAAATATGAGTGAAGAAGTAAAACCTACCAACGGAGAATTAGTTGACGTTTCTCTCCTCAACCCCGCGGTTCCCGAAGATGAGAAAAGGATCAAAGAAGCGTTTGAAGACCGCAACTGGAACGAAATCAAAAGTGCCGACTCATGGGTTGTATTCAAGGTAATGGCCGAATTTGTAGAAGGGTTTGACAAACTCGCTAAAATCGGCCCGTGCGTTTCCGTATTCGGATCTGCGCGTACTTTGCCTGACAACCCCTACTATAAAACAGCCGAAGAAATCGCTGCCAAACTCGTGCGCCACGGCTATGGCGTGATCACGGGCGGCGGGCCGGGTATTATGGAAGCTGGTAACAAAGGTGCATTCGAACAAGGCGGAAAATCCGTCGGTCTGAACATCAAACTGCCTTTTGAACAACACAGCAACATTTATATCGACCACGACAAGAGCATCAACTTTGATTTCTTCTTCGTGCGCAAAGTCATGTTTGTCAAATACTCGCAGGGCTTCATTGTCATGCCCGGCGGCTTCGGTACGCTCGACGAACTTTTCGAGGCGATGACGCTCATCCAGACCAAAAAGATCGGCCGTTTCCCGATCGTACTCGTGGGCAGTTCCTACTGGTCGGGATTGCTGGAATGGATCAAGGGAACGATGTTGACCGAGCATAATATCAATCCCGAAGACCTCAAACTGATCAGCGTGGTGGATACGCCCGACGAGGCCGTGAAAGTGATCGATATGTTCTATTCGAAATACCTGCTGAAACCCAACTTCTAACAAAGCTATTTCAAAACCGGCCCACACCGTCAGAACGACAGGTATGGGCCGGTTTTTTGTATCGTCGCCTCGTCCAGCACTTTTACATTCCGCAATTCTTCCAGCGAACGGAACGGCCCGTGCTGCGAGCGGTAATTGATCAACACCTGCATTTGCTTTCTGTTTCTCAAATAAGGATGCCGGCCCAGCTCTTCCGCCGTGGCTGTATTGATATTGACCCTTTTAACCAGACTACCAACCTTCGCATAGCGTTTCAACTCCGACAATGCGAGCGAATCCAGGCCGTAAACTTCATTGAACTGATCGGTGGAATAAAACCCTCCAAGCCCGTCGCGGAACTTCAAAACACGCTGTGCCAGCTTGCTCCCGATTCCTCTGAGGCGAATAAGCGCGGTGGTGTCGCATTGATTGATGTCAAATGCCTGAACGCTTCTTACGTTCTTTTCCTCCGAAGCATTCCACTGGCGCCCGGGGACCGCATTCCGATTCGTCTGGGCACCTGCATTCTCAGCGGGAACCACAATGTACTTTTCCAGACGGGCATACAGCTCAGGTGGAAAGTCGTAAATTTTCATCAGGTCCTCCTTCCTTCTGAACTGTCCTCCCCTACTTCTGAATTTTTCAATGCGCCGTGCGATGAATGTGGGGATACCAACTCCCGCAAGCTCCTTCTCGGAAGCGGTATTCGGGTTAAAAAGGACCAGTCTAACCGTTTCCGGCGCCGTTTGCACCTCTGGCATGCGCTTCTTTTCCCGATAGCGGGAAGTTTGTTGTTTTTCCAAAAGCAGGGCAATGCTGTCCAGCACTCTCCTTTCGGGCGGCGGGCTGCCGGTTGGCACAAAAGGCAAGATCCACCGCCGGAAAAAGAAGGGCGTCCACATTATCGTCACGCAGAAAAGCATCATTACCAATGCCCCGCGCGCTTCTTTTCGGGATATTCCGAAAAAGTCCTGTAAACCCATTAAAATTCTCTGGTACATAAGTCGGGATTTGTTTTTCCCTTTTTACGTAGCACAGGCATTTTGGTAACAGGTTTTAAAACACAAATGAGCAGACGGTAAGCCGCCTGCTCATTTGCATATGTTATATATTGATAAACCTATTGGTTCACATACACACTTCCTGCACTTGCCGACAGGGTTACCGGAATACCACCGCCATTCATTTTTCCCTGTACACGGTCTTTTTCGGCCGAACCGTCAAAGTTTTTAAGCGGGATCGCTACCTTATTGCCTCTCAGGTTCAGGTCAACGCCCTTATCCAACGGCATGCTTACACGCACGCTGCCGGCCGATGTAGAAAGATCCACATATTTACCGAGCGATTTCAGTTCCAGCTCGATGCTGCCTGCGCTGGTATTGGCGCGCACGCTGCCGGAAACATCCGCCAACCGCACCGAACCGCCCGAAGTACCTGCGTCCAGGGAGCCGTCCACACCTTCGCCGCGAATGCTTCCCCCGCTGGTATGGGCAAGGATATCGCCTTGCAGCTTCATCAATTCAATGCTTCCGCCGGAAGTTTTCAGCTCGATCTTCCCTTTCAACTCATTGGCTTTAATACTGCCACCGCTGGTATGCAGGTTGATTTCCTTGCTGCAATGCGCCACGTCGATGCTGCCGCCCGAGGTGCGGCCATGGATTACGCCGTCCAGATCATCAATTTTCAGGCTTCCGCCGCTGGTAGCAAAGTTCTGCTCGCCGGTCAGTGCGGCGATTTTGATGCTTCCTCCGCTGGTTTTAAGGTTGGTGGCCACATTACGCGGGGCCGTTACTTTAAATGCGATGGAAATGTTCCGTTTCTCGTTCCATTCGCGGTTATTTTTCCTTTTCGCGGTCGCAATCACCTTGCTGCCTTCGGTCCCGATCAGGATATCGAAGTCTTCGAGACGATCCTCTATTTCCTCTTTGGTTAGTTCCTTATTGCTGTTCCAGCCATTGCCGCGCACATACATTTCTACTTTGAAACCACCGGATTGGCCTCCCAAAACAGAGATAGAACCGCCGGAAGTTTCAACCTGCAGTTCTTTGAGCGACGATGCATTGAAATTCTTGGTAACGTAAGGTTTGTCATCACCGTTCTGTGCACACGCGCTTAGAAACGGAAGCGCGGACAGGACGAAAGTAAGTAGTTGTTTAATTTTCATGGGATTTCTGATTTGTTTGTTCAATGATGTAAATGGCAGCGCGCAGGTTGCATGGGTCGCTTTAAAAGTTTCATGCAGGTACAATTTTTGCAGTTTATACTTCAAAACAAGAACTGATCATGAAAACATACCGCGTAAAAGCCGTCCGGGAATTGGAAGAAGAATTGGTGCTGGACATTCTGCAAAACCTGCAACGAAAGGGAACGATCGTATTTGAGGAAGAACAGCCCGATGGGAAACAACAGGCAACCTCTAAAGAAGCTACACCTGCCACAGAGGAGCAGGTGCAGGAGATTATTGATGAAGCGGAATTAGGCCCTTATTATTCCGAACAGGAGGCGAAAAACATCCTCCATTTGTAGGGATTATTTCTTGTGAATTTCAATGACTTTGATTTCGTCGTACGTCGCAGTGTGGCCCCAGCCGCATTGCACAGTACCTTTTGTGCCTGTCAGGCTGTATTTCAGGCGGACGGGCGTGAAGCTGTAATATTCTTCGATCTTGCCCAGTTCATTCTCAATTTTCGTGCGGGAAGCTTCGCTGGGCAGCAGTGATATAGTAGAATCCCCAGAGGTGACTGCGAAATGCCAGGAACAACCGTCGGTAGCAAGCATGTTCGTCCAGGTTGCGTCTGCTTCGTACACCTGTTCGTTGATATCATTGCTTTCGTCATGGCAGCTTGCCCAGGCCAGCAAACCGAATAAAACAACCAGAACTTTCATGGTTAAAGGGGTTTTATGACGGTTAGACACAGCCTTTTGCGGATTAGTTGGAAGCGTGGTTACATTTCCGCTTTTTTCAGGAAATTGGCAAACCACTTCCCCGATTCCTTCACGGTGCGCTCCTGGGTTTTAAAGTCTACATACACCAGGCCGAAGCGGGCGGAATACCCGTGTGCCCATTCAAAATTATCCAGTAACGTCCACGCGAAATAACCGGTAATATTCACGCCTTCGTTTTTTGCTTTGAGAACGGCTTCCAGGTAGTCGTGGTAATATGCCTGCCGGGCCTGATCTTCCACTTTACCGTCTTGCAGCTTGTCTTTGAACGCCGCCCCGTTCTCGGTAATAACCAGCTCCCTGACGCCCTCATACTGCTGGAATTGCTTCAATATGTCATACATTCCAGTTGGGCTGACTTCCCACCCCAGACCGGTCGTTGGTACGTTCCGGAGCGTGGCAGGCACTTCTTTCAGCCACATCACGGGCGCCAGGTACGAATGCTGCACCACCACGCTGAAATAGTTTTGCAGTCCCCAAAAATCAAAGTCGAACTTCAACCGCTCCCGGTCACCTTCCCGCATGAACCTTTTGATATTGGACAAAAAAGGAAATGCATCTTTCGGATAACCCAGTCCCAGCGCAGGTTCTATAAAGAGGCGGTTCATGAGCGCATCAGCCCGCCGAGCCGCCCGGATATCCGCCGAGCTCTGGCTGTTAGGATGGACGTAAGAGCAGGAAATAGCATTGCCGATACGCGCGTGGGGCAACAATTGGCGCAGGACACGCCCACCTTCCGCCTGGCTCAGCGCGAGGTGATGCACTACCGGCAGAAAGTTATGAATGCCTTTGTTACCCGGTGCGTGTTCCCCGGTAGTGTAGCCAAGCCCGGCCACCGCCATAGGCTCGTTCAGCACGATCCAATGGTTTACACGATCGCCGAACGCATGGGCGCAGACCGCTGTGTATTCTGCAAACCACTCCACAATGCGCCTGTTCTTCCAGCCGCCGGACTTTTCCAGTATCTGTGGTAAATCCCAGTGATACAACGTGATCCACGGCTCTATTCCGAGGGAAATGCATTTATCGATCAGCCGGCTGTAGTAATCTATACCCGCCACGTTCACGCGCCCGTGCCCGTCGGGTAATATGCGTGACCATGACAGCGAGAACCTGAATTGTTCAAAACCGAGCTCTTTGGCCAATTCCAGATCCTGCTCGTACCGGTGATAGAAATCACAGGCCTGCCGCGCGTGGTCACCATGATGGATCTTGCCTTTTTTCCTAGCAAAAACATCCCAGACACAGTCGCTCCTCCCATCCTCATCCACCGCACCTTCAATCTGATATGCCGCTGTTGCCACACCCCATTTGAAATCACTCCCAAAATCCTCCCGAGACAAAGGGCTCGCCGTAGCCGGCTTGTACCCCGATTCCCTTATATGATGATCAATAACTGTTATCAAGCCTGTAACGGTTTACTTTCAGGTACGAAAGTTAAAACTAATATGTAAACAAAAACCCTTCGCCCGTAAACTACGGACGAAGGGTTTCATGATGACCGATCGGGTTTGCTCCGGGAGCTTACCGCACGATCAGGATTTTGCGCATCAACGGACCATTGTTGATTTTCACATAGTAGGTTCCTTGCGACAGTTTAGTCAGGTCTACTTCGCTGGCCGAATCCGGTGTAGTGTTCAATACCAATGCACCTGTCTGAGCGTAAACTTTCACATTCGTGATCTGCTGGTTGCTGCTCACTTTGATACGATCCACAGTCGGGTTAGGATAAACATTCATTTGCTCCTGGCCATCGAAGTTCAGGCTCTTGATCGCGCTGAAAGTGAATGTGTCATCCAAATCCACCATTTTCAGACGGTAAAGGTTCACTGCGAATGGATTAGTGTGCGTATAGGTGTATGTTTCAAGGTCTTTGCTTTCGCCTTTCGCTTCCACCTGTGCAAGCGCTATCCAGTTTTTACCATCCTGGCTGTGCTGTACTTCGAAGTAAGCCGAGTTTGTTTCCGCAGTGGTAGCCCAGGCCAATTGTGCTACTGCACCTTCTTTCTTCGCAGAGAAAGCAGACAGCGTTACCGGCAATGGAGGACCTGAGAATTTAAGACATGCATTGTCTACCAGGAAGTCGTTGCCGTTTGAAGACATCAGCACACGTACATATTTACTGCCGGATGGAACCGTTCCATTCACTGTGTATTGTTCGAGACCCCAAGGGCTGCCGGTAAGTGACTTGGTCACGTCTTTTGAAACCTGGCCGATCACTTCCTGTGCCTCGTTCACGTACTGCAATTCGAATTTCTGGCTGTTAGACGAGCTGAATGCTCCGTAGATCGTCAGGGTTACCTGGTTTCCAGTGGTTGTCTGCAACTCAACATCCTGCCAGAACTTGCCTGCGCCGCTCAATTTCGCACCATTGGTTCCGCACACAGCGTAAGTAGGTTCTACTGTCAATGTACCTGTTACGTTCCAGTTGTTGGTACCTTCTTCGAAACTTGGGTTTTTCAATGTGTTACCATCACATACCTGGCAGGTAGCCGGCTGAGTGAGAGTAGTACAGATCGCGTCAACTTTGAAATAATCGCCTGAGGAATTAACCGAGAAGCGAACTTTTACAGCTCCCGCAGGGGCAGTTGCCGAGATAAAGAATTGTTTCAGTTTGCTATCCACCACTTTGTAATCCATACTCACAACAGCTTCATTCGAATTGATCTTGTTGCCTGAGCCGTCGTAGAATGTAAGCTTGAAGGTGTGCGATACGCCTGTGTTGTGTGTACCACCATAAGCAGATACATCCACTTTCGCACCTGCTACCAGGTTGATGTCCTGCCAGATAGATCCCGAACCAGTGATCAATCCGTTTTTGCTTCCGCACATTTCGTATGCTTCGTCGGTACCGAAGTTTGTACCACCGGATTTGGCCCAGTCATTTGTTCCGTTTTCGAAACTTGCATTTTTAATATATTGGTTCGAGTTCACGCAGTCGCAGTCAACCGGGTTGGCAGGAGGCGTCACTTTCAGACACGCCGCGTCCACCTTGAAATAGTTGCCGCTGGAATAAAGCAGGAAACGAACTTTTGCAGTGTTGGCAGGTGCCGTTGCAGACATGGTATACTGTTGCAACTGGTTACCGTTACCCACTTCAAAGTTCATTGATTTAACAACTGCATCGCCGATCTGCTCTCCGTTGGATTTGTAGAAGATCAGTTTGAACTGGTGCGTCTCATTGTTATTGTGCGTTCCACCATATACGCTGAGGTTAATCTGGCTTCCAGCTGCAACGGTTGCATCCTGCCATATTGAACCTGCACCGGTAATGAGGCCATTCTTGCTTCCGCACATGTTGTATGACTCGTCGGTACCAAAGTTAGTACCATTCGATTTCGACCAACCGGTAGTTCCAGACTCGAAGCTGGCGTTAGTAAGAACGTTGTTGTCACAACCGCAACTGGTTGTGGCAGAGGCCTGGAAGGCGAAGCCCAGGCTCAAGAGTAAAAGGGTAAAGAGAAATGTAAAATTTTTCATAACGTATTTGATTTGTAATTGATTAGCTGCACTGGCTTGTCAACAAAATGTACGTCACAAAGGTAAAAATTAGATCGTCCGAAAATAGCACTTTTTTTATATGACAGATGCGTAATAATTATGTTTATACTAGATTTTGAATTACTTCCTATTAAATTTTAGAAAGTATTTCTACAAAATAAAACCCAATTAATTTAATGAAAAAGCCATTTTTCCCGAAAAATAGTTCCCATACTAAGCCAAACTGGTTACACAGTCCGCTAAAATTACTAATAGCACTTTTTTAATACATAGCGGGGTTTCGCCGACTGCCCCGAATGATGGGCGGTTACATGTAAACAGAAGATAATTCTGTCGCTCCCCCTGCAACAGTACGTTTATATACGCACACCCCAGGCCCGCCTACCTTCACCCCAAAATCATCGTTTAGTCGCAATGACGACGATTCGGCAAGTAAAAGTTCTACACTCTAAATTGTCATAAGGTGCATTTTCGAGGACAAAATGCGTTTTTGGCCTAACTAACGGCATTTACCGAAACGTGCGATTCTGTGGATAACAATGAATTTTCACTGAAGAATTTCGACAAAACTTTTTTTTGTAAAAAACCCGACTACTACACGTTTTCTATCGACTGCGAATAAAATGCAGCCATTTTATTACTGTATTACAGCAGTTTAGCTACATTCTGTTCTGATTTGTAGCTGATAAGCTCCGAATATATTTAGAACGAATAGCAATAAGGCGATAGAAAATTCGGCAGGATTGGTGATGCAGCAGAATGATGAGGCGACAAAACATGAAATGAACCAAATAACTCTCGAGTTATTTTTACAAGAGGGCTCAAATCTGAAATAGGATTTTAGGCAATCCTGAATTGCATTTCGGGCATAAAAAACACGGCACGGAGCTCTTGAAGGCCTTTCCGGATACGCGATTTCAGTGTTCCCAGGGGGATGGACAGCCTGTCGGCGGCCTCCTCATGCGTATAGCCCTGGAAGTACACCAGCTCGATCGGCACCCGGCGCTCAGGCGCCAGCCGCATCACCCAGGGTTTAACGTCCATTTCGTAAACAAAGTGGTTCCATCCATCGACACTCTCGTGCTCCATTTCCGATACCACATCCAGGCGTATCACTTTTTGATCGGCCTTGCTCTCGGTGCGCAGCAGGTCGATCGCCGTATTCCTTGAAATATTGAGCATCCACGTGAACAACGTCCCTTTTTCGGACGAATATGACCCGATATTACGCCAGACTTTCAGAAAGCTCTCCTGCAACACATCCGCTGCCCTTTCTTCGTCCTTCACGATTTTCAGGACAACCCCGTACAGGGCCGCCGAATAGTGATCATACAAGTACTCGAAAGCGCTCCGGCTATTGTTTTTAAGCTTCGTCACGAGTTCTGCTTCCATGTACCGGACACCGTTCCTGCTCATCGTTTTCTCGTTTGCAAATTCACCCCACCAGATATTTGGCGATAGCGGTTCTTTAATATTACTGTTCCAGCATGGGTTACCCGCGAACCTGTGTATTTTAAAGCTCGAATTGGGGAGTGCGGCCTGAACACCGGGCATTCGGAAGATTGTATTCTACAACCTGTGAACCGGGCTACCCACCTAAACGTCTTGATGTTATGCTCAAAAAACACTTCACAGCCCTGGCATTTGCGGTACTGGCGAT
This sequence comes from uncultured Dyadobacter sp., assembly GCA_966211825.1. Lineage (GTDB taxonomy): Bacteria > Bacteroidota > Bacteroidia > Cytophagales > Spirosomataceae > Dyadobacter. The sequence continues at coordinate 10,929 of CBIHPQ010000080.1, forward strand.
TTCCTGTGGCACGCACGAAAAAACAACCACCCACGACGCCCGCCTGGATAGCATTGCGCGCGAATACGTGAGGCTGGGACTTTCGATAGGCCAGTTTGACGGCGATTTTGTAGATGCCTATTATGGCCCGGATTCACTGCGGCCTGCGAAAGCCGATACATCACAATTCCCGAAAGAGGCATTCCTGCAAAAAGCAGCCGGCCTGAAAACCGCACTGGCAGCATTGGCAACAAGCCCCGGGCATGATACGCTCCTGCGCCGTGCCGAATGGCTCACAGCCCAACTTACCGCATTCGAAAGGCGGATACACATTTTTTCGGGCACTTTCGTGCCGTTCGACTCCGAGTCCAGAGAGTTGTTCGATGCCGTTGCGCCGGTTCATGAAGAAAAGCATTTCCAGGACCTGATCGCCAAGCTCGATCGGCTGCTACCCGGAAAGGGGCCTATTCCCGAACGTTATCAGAAACTGGCAAATCATTTCCTGATCCCGCAGGATAGGATCGATACGGTGTTCAGGGTAGCCATTGAAGAGGCACGCAGGCGTACGCTCGCGCATTATACCCTGCCTGCGGGCGAGGATTTTAAGCTTGAATATGTCCGCGATAAGCCCTGGTCGGGTTATAACTGGTACAAAGGCAATTACAAAAGCGTCATTCAGATCAACGTAAGTCAGCCTATTTACATTGAACGCGCCATCGATCTCGCCTGCCATGAGGGCTATCCAGGACACCATGTATACAATGCTCTGCTGGAAAAAAACTTATTTCGTGACAGAGGCTGGACCGAAATTTCACTTTACCCGCTGTTCAGTCCACAGTCGCTCATTGCGGAGGGAAGCGCCAACTACGGCATTTCAATGGCTTTTCCGGGCAATGAGCAGCAGGAGTTCTGTAAAAACGTTTTGATACCGCTGGCCGGGCTGGATACCGCTGCAAGCAATGCCTATTTCGAAGCCCTCGCAATCCGTTCTGCATTGAACCACGCGCGCAACGAGGTCGCAAGGGGTTTGCTCAGCGGCAGCATGAGCGAAAAGGAAGGAAAGCGCTGGCTTACCGACTACTGCCTTTTGCCTGATAAGGGAGCTTCGGATTACCTGCGGTTCATCCGGAAATACAGGAGCTATGTTATCAATTACAACTATGGACAGGATATCGTCAAAAAATACATTGAATCGCAAGGCGGCACTGCGGACCATACAGATAGGCGGTGGAAGCTTTTCGAAACCCTGCTAAGCAATGAAAACAAGGCCAGTGATCTTTTGAAAAAGTAGTCTATATTGAACTTCTTTTAACTATTCCCTGGACCAGTCTTGAAAAACTTTAATTTATTCAACAGAAAGAACAGATTTAAACTTTTCCCAACTGTTTTCATGCTCATGGCAATGGCTTGCATGACCACAATTTCCGCCTCCGGACAAGCGCCGCCCTCCCCCAGAAACTACACTTGCTACCGGGCCGAAAAAAGTATCTCCATCGATGGGAAGCTCAACGAGCATTCATGGAAAAAAGCGGCCTGGACTGAATCATTTGTCGATATCGAAGACGACAAAAAGCCACTTCCGCTGCAAGAAACGCGGGTGAAAATGCTTTGGGATGACCAATACCTGTACATCGCCGCACAAATTGAGGAAGCGCATATCTGGGCCTACCAGGATAAGAAAGACCAGATCGTGTATCTGGAAAACGACTTCGAAGTTTTCATCGACCCGGACGGCGATACCGACAATTACTTTGAGCTGGAAGTAAATGCGATCAATAATACATTTGACCTTTTTTTGCCCAAATCCTACCGTAAAGGCGGAAAAGCGCAGCTCAAATGGGACATCAAAGGCCTGAAATCGGCAGTATCGGTAGTCGGTACTGCGAACGACGCGAAGGATAAGGACAAGCGCTGGTTTGTTGAAATAGCCATTCCATTCGAGTCGCTTTCAACCGAGCACGTTAAGCCATTGGTTCCGGTCGACGGAGCTGAATGGAGGATTAACTTTTCGCGCGTCAACTGGCAGCACCAGGTGGATCAGGAAGGGCGTTACAGCCGGAAGCGGAATGCCGAAACCGGTAAGATAATCCCTGAATACAACTGGGTATGGTCTCCTCAGGGCATTATCAACATGCATTACCCTGAATATTGGGGGAAACTGCTTTTCAGCTCCGAAAAGGTCGGAAAAGCCAAGGAACCAACGACCGCTCAAAACTGAAACTTGTTATGACCAAATTCGCTATTCTCCTGTTTTTCGCACTTTTTGTTACAAAACTTTCCGCACAGCCGAATGCGATCGGTAATACCGGCATTGATAAAAAACTGACCGCCAAGCTCGAAGCCGCGCTGGCGGGCTTTCACGGGCAGGTGGGCGTGTATGTGCGTAACCTGCGAACCAATCGCGTGGCCGCCGTGAATGCGGACAGCCTCTTCCCCACCGCGAGCATGATCAAGGTGCCAATCATGTGCGGGGTTTTCGACAAGATCGAAAAAGGTGAAATCCGGTTCGATCAGGAGCTGGTATACCGCGATTCCCTCAAATATGATAACGGCATAGTCGGTTCGTTTCGGGACAGCACGAAGATCGCGCTGCCCAAAATCGTGCATCTGATGATCTCTCAGAGCGACAATACGGGAAGTTTATGGTTGCAGGCGATGGCTGGTGGCGGTGCGACGATCAACCAATGGCTTGAAAACAACGGATTTACCCAAACCCGCGTCAATTCACGCACACCCGGGCGCAAGGAGTTTCAGGCCCGCTACGGCTGGGGAGTAACCACACCCCGCGAAATGGCCGAGCTGGTGGCCATGATCCGAAATGGAAAGGCGATCGGTGCGGCGGCCAGCGACCGGATGTACCGCTACCTGGGAATGCAGTTTTGGGATGGTGAAGCTATTTCGCAAGTGCCATCCCATGTGAAGATCGCGGCAAAAACCGGGGCGGTGAATCAGGCGAAGTCGGAAGTGTTGGTTGTGCACGCGCCGCACGGTGACTATGTGTTCTGCATTACCACAAAAGATCAGCACGATCAGCGCTGGCAAAAGGATAATGAAGGCTATGCGCTGATCCGCAAGGTTTCAGCCATAGTCTGGGACCATTTCGAACCGAAAAGTAAATGGAAACCGGTCGAAGGTTCCGACCGGTTCTGGTTTTAACCACTAATGCCCTTCGCTGGATTCGAAGCCAAGGATCGCCAGGCGGTAAGGTGTGGCGGACACTTTCACCTTACTGATTTTGGACAGATTACCGGTGCTTACCACGAGTAATTCACCGCTTTTGGGCTGGGTAATATAAATATAGCGTGAGGTCGCTTCCAGCTGCGGCTTTTGGGTTTCGTCCTTCGCCGTTGCAGCAATCACCGAACTACTGGTTTTCAAAGTATTGGTTTTCAAATCGTAAATCCGGAGCTCGCCGCTGTGCAGCAATACCACCAGGTTATTACCTAAAAAATCAACCTTCGCCTGCATAACATCCGCACTTGCGAGCACCGGTGTCACCGATTTGGCAGCGACGTCGATGAGATAAACGCCTTTTGCAGCCGTGTAACCCAAAAATTTCCCTGCACCTTTCGCTTCCAGAATAGAGCCGAACCATGCATCGCCAAAATCGGCAGGGTGCGGAATGAGCTGCTGGCTCCCCGTCGGTTCCACGGCCAGTATACCACTTGACGACCCAAACAGGGAAATGCTTCCGTTCGTCGCATTCCCGTGAATACCATTAGTTTGAATGGTCGAAGCGAAAAGCGTTTTCCCGGTAGCATCGATGATCTTCACACGCTCGGGCAATGTGCCAGCTACCGAGCCGTCTTTCACCGTAATGGCATAGGTACCGTTATCGAACTTCGTCATAGCACCGTGGTGGGCCACGTTACCGGCATTGATAAGCGTCATTTTCTTGCCCGCAGTATGAAAATCTGCCTCTTTGGCAATGCTCAGCGTGCCATCACCGTCGTTGAAAGTGATGATTTCATCGCCTTTGCTTTTGAAGTGGGTAGGCTTGTTGCCGTCGCCCGTCAATGCACCGAATTTCGGGGTTCCTTTCACGTCCACATGGTCTCCGTGGCCCTCGAAACCTGTGTCGAAAAGCTGAACAAAATTGTTGGCGCCGTTCACGATCGCACCGAAACGCCCACCCTGCGTGCCGTACAGGGCAGATTTGGCATACTGCGCGTCGAATTTCTCCGCCGTAAGCTTCACGGGATCCACCAGCGACAGCTCCTTCGAGTTTTCGTCGTTCACCAGCACCCGGATAAACTTGTACTCGGTTTCTTCTACCGGTGTAACGGTTTCTTTTTCCTTGTCGTCGCAGGCCACGAGCAGCGCGCCGAATGCAACAGAGAGCAATACTTTGAATAAATGCTTTTTCATAAAAAAATCTTTATATGCAACAATGATGCAAATGTAGCTTCAAGAAAACCACAATTGCAACAATGTTGCATATAAAGATTAAAAAAGAGTTAAAAAGCCGCCGCTCCCCTTATCAGGCAACTGCTTCGCGCAGCAACGCCCTGCTCTCTTTCTTTACAAATGTGATGGGCACAAACTCGTCGTTCGGCGCACCGATATAATAGACGGTCCAATCCGGATCGTGGTGCGCGAGCATTTCGCTGATACAATCGGCACGGTGCGCAACCGGATTGGTACAATCTTCCCAGTAAAACAGCTCGACCCGGTAAAACAGGTTCTGCCTGATTCCATTGATCGTTACCTCAACTTTGATCTCCTGCTTACCTTGAAGCGGTGGGATAGGGATTGCAATGTGGCTCATTTGCTTATGTGGTTAAAATTCAATGTTGTATTGCCGGCACTGCGGACTACCGGCCGTCGTCACTCCGCCCTAAGCGACTTCACAGGGTTCGTCAAGGCTGCCTTAATACTCTGAAAACTGATCGTGAACAATGCCACTGCGACCGCCAGCGTGCCGGCGAGGAGGAACATCCACCACTCGATATCGATACGGTACGCAAAATCATTCAGCCAGCTTCTTACAGCCCACCAGGCAACCGGGGTGGCGATCAGGATTGCGATGAGTACGAGTTTGAGAAAATCCCGCGACAGTAAGGCCACGATACCCGCCACCGACGCGCCCATTACTTTTCTGACTCCTATTTCCTTGATCCGCCTTTCCGCCGAATAGGAAGCCAGCCCAAACAGCCCCAGGCACGATATGAAAATCGCCAAACCCGCCAGTATGCCCACGATCTCACTTACCTGGCTATCGGCGCGGTACATTTCGGCGAAATGTTCGTCGAGAAAAGAATAGGCAAACTCCTCGCCCGGCACGAGCTTGTTCCAGGCCGCCTGAATGGCCACAAGCGCCTGCTGCGCATTTTTGCCTTTAATGCGGATGGACATTTCGGAGTACAACCAGTCCTTCTGGTTGAACATGCAGAGCGTTTCGATTTTGTGATGCAGGGAATTGAAGTTAAAATCCTCCGATATCCCTACGATCGTCGAGAGGGAATCCATCCCTGAAAAGCCAAACCGTTTGCCGATCAGCTTCTCCATCGTGAGCGTCGGCTCATCTTTCAAAAGCTCCTTCGCCAGCGACTTGTTGATAATATAGGTTTTTGCATTATCACCTGCACTGTGCGTGAAATTACGCCCGGCTATGAGTTTGATTTTGTACAATGACAGGTAATCAGGATCTACCACCACTTGCGAGGAAGTAAGCTCCCGCCGGGCACCCGTACCCTGGAATGCCACGCCTGTCTGGTGCAGGTTATTGCCCAGGCGCTGTTGGGAGCCCGTAACAGCCTCAATGAAGGAGCTGGTCAGCAACTCCTGCTTCAAAGCATCGTATTTCACATCCGATTTCGAGTTCAGCGGTACGATCACGACCTGCTCCCTGTCAAAACCCGGATCTTTGTCGACCATATACCGCAGCTGCTTCACCGCAAAGCCCGTAGCGATGATCAGAAACACCGCGCTGGTAAACTGCGCAATCACCAATGTGTTCCGGAAATTGCTTTTCCCGGTCCGGATCGTGCCCTTTAATACTTTTACAGGCTCGAAAGCTGAGAGAAATGCAGCCGGATACAATCCCGACAGCAACCCGACGAGTATGGTTCCCAGCAGAACGATGAGCAAAATTCCGGGGTTCGAGAAGATCGAAAATTCGAGCCGGCGCTGGCTGAAATCCGCCACCGAGGGCATCACCAGCTTCACGACCGCGATAGCCAGCACCAGCGAAAACAACGCCAGCAATACCGACTCCCCGATAAACTGCCCCGCCAGCTGAAAACGTTGCGCCCCAATCGACTTGCGGATACCCACTTCCTTCGCCCGGCCCGTCGAGCGTGCGGTGGACAGGTTCATGAAGTTCACACAGGCGATAATGAGCACAATGGCCGCGATAATGGAAAAAATATAGGTATAGCGCTTATCGAATTTCTGGTAATTGACATAGTCATGGGTAATGTCCACCGACTGCGCATGGACTTCTGCCAGGGGCTGTAAAAACAATTCGTAAAACTTCCAGCCGCCTTCCTTCATGTGTTTTTTCAGGAAACCCGGGAATTTCTTCTCCGTCCGGGCAATGTCGGTGCCGGGCGCGAGTTCCAGGTAAGTCACGAGCCAGTTGCCGCCCCAGTTTTTCATAAAATCGGGTTTGGCAATGGTGTTAAAGGATATCAGCGCATCGAACTGCAAATGCGAATTGGCTGGCACGTCGTCTACGACGCCCGTGACCTTCAGCGTGAGTGTATCGTTCCCAAAATGGCTGACGTATTTACCTATCGGATCCGTATTTCCAAAAATATTTTTCGCGCTTTTCGCTGTTAGCACAATGCTGTTCGGTTCTTTCAAAACCCGGTTCCTCTCGCCTTCGAGCAGCCGGTAATCGAAGAGTTGAAAGAAATTGGAATCCGTCAGAAAAGTCTGCGAAAGTTCGATCCGCAGGTCCTGATAATTTACCGGCAGCTTTCCAGTGGTATTTATCCTTACAAACTGCCTGATTTCGGGAAATTCTTCTTTCAACGTAGGCCCCATCGGAAACATCGAGAGCGCCACTTTTTGCGGTGCTACCATTCCTTCGAACTTCTGCACCTCGTCGAGCCGGTAAATGTTTTTGGAATGCATCTTATCGAAGCTGCGCTCGTAGAAAACGAACAGCATGATCACAATGCAGGCGGCCATGCTGACGGCCAGGCCAACGATGTTAATGGCCGAAAAAACCTTGTTCTTCCAGATATTCCGGAGGGCGATTTTGAGATAGTTTTTGAGCATATAGCTTCCGGCAACAAATTTATGCCAGGCCACACAATCATCTAATAATCAATATTTTAATACACAAAAAGAGCCGGTAACTGTCCGATTTCGGACAATCTTGTTCACCGATGGACAACGCGGGAAATGCGCTGCCGGGGGTTACCTCACCAGTCCTTCCGGATGCCTATATACCCGCCGGTCCTCCGCGTGAAAACACCGCCCTGATCGGTAGCCACGCGAGCGACAATGCTGGCATTTTTCAGACCCGGCACGGCATACTGTGCACCCAATGCAGATGAAAACTGTCCTCGCGGCGGATCGAAGTCAGCCCCGGGCGTCCCGAAGTTTTGGCTGTAAGAAAGCTTCAGGGTAAGCGCCAGGGAGCGGCCGATTTTCCCCTGTGCGCCGAGGTAATACATATTCACCCGGTTGTTGGGGAAAAACCTGTAATTAACCAGCTTCGACTGGTCCATGTCCTTACCGGGAATGATCAGCGGCGTGCCCACCGTCCGGCCCTTATACGACCATCCTTCTGAATATTGCGTATGATTAAAATAGTTGTCCGCGCCCTGGTACTTGCTTCCGGGAATGTAAAAGTCCGAGCCTGATTGGTCTTTGGTAGAAAGGAATTCCAAGGTAAGGTGTGTGAGTGCAAATGCATTTGCCGCAGCATTCAGTTTTAGATTAATACCATAAAGCCCGTCGGGAATATTCTTGAATAGCATGCTTGAAACGTCTTCGAACGGATGCTGATGGTATACAAAAAGCCGGTAGTTGCTCAGTTTTGTTTCAAAACCAATGTCATAGCTCCCCAAATGGTTACCGACCCGGTAGCTGTCAAATGCGCCGTAGCCGTTTTTCTCGAACCAGTTTTTGGAAGTAAATGCCAGCACGACATTGGGATAAATGGACCACGATGACGGCAGCTCACCATTCACCGCGAGCTCGGGATGCATTTTGAGATATTCAGAATGCCCCGCCCACATCACATTGTGGTTCAAACCGGCGTAGAACTTGTTTTTATTTTTGCCA
>CBIHPQ010000081.1:0-18944 GCA_966211825.1 uncultured Dyadobacter sp.
ATAACCGAGCGCCCGCACGGCAAGAGGCTGGTAGCTTTCATCCTTGATGGTTTTCCAGCTATCGTTCGTGTTTAAGATTTCCTCCGCCGCTGTGTTGCCTTGCAGGATGAAACCGGTCAGGTATGTGATCTGGGATTCCGGTTTAACCCTGCCTTCATTCCAGACCACTGCGGCGACGGTATTACTTCCGGCGTTCAGATACGGCGCGATATCGACCGTTTCAAAATTCCAGAAATACAGATCCCCCCGCGCCGGGCCTTGCGAGACGTGTTTCCCATTGACAAAAAGCTTGTAACGGTTATCCCCCGAAACATGCACGACGAACGAAGCCGGCTTTGTAGTAAGCTCGATCGTCTTCCTGAATTTATACACACCATAATCTTTCAATGTCAGATCGGAGGATGCATTAAAACGGTTGATCGGCTTGCCCGGGCCCGTGATCCATTGCGCTTTCCAGGGCTTTTGTTGAAGATCGTTGCTCAGCTCCCGGGAAGGGTCCGTTTGCCTGGTAACTGGTTGGGCTGCCAAATGCGTTGCATTGAAAATGAATGCCAATGCGACCGCGTATATCTTTGATTTCATAACGAATCCTTCAATGGTTTAGGTTAAAAAGGAAGCGGAAGGCTAAACTTTACCGATCGACCTCCACATAGCCAATTCTTCGCTGAACCGGTTATTGATCACCTCACATTTGGTATCTATACGCATGGTCGGCCGGTTTTTAAGATCATAGGCAGGCCATTCGGGCACGTCTTTGGCAGCGGGTTTCCCCGTCCGGGCGAAAGTCGTCCAGAGCGCTGCGAAATGATGTGACGCCGTAAAATGCTCCGGTTTGTTCCCACCGAAGAAGCTCTCCTTCGGCTGGGAGCCATCGCGGGGCGGGATTTCATTGTTGAACTTAAAGGAAATGTCCATCGCGTGCGGCGTACCCATGGCGTAGTCGGTACCCGGAATCTTCTTCTCCGATTTATAACCAAAATTGTATAGGTAAACCGGTGCGCCACCTTGCCTGGCCTTTTTCTCGGCAATGTCCACAGAGCCAAGCCCCATCATGGAAATCGAAGAAATAGCCACAAAAATATCCGGTGCCGTTGCACTGGGCGTCGCTCTGCGGTATGCCGCAATAATTTTATCGGTATCGGCACCATAGGTCGGTTCGAGCCTTTTTTTCAAACCGTCGAAATCCAGTTTGGCAAAATCCGTATCCTTCCGCTCCCAGGCAAAGAAGGTGTATTCATCCTCATTCCAGCCGACGAGCAGTGGCTTGTTCCGCGATATGTCGGGAGCCGTTGGATCAAATGGATGGTGGGGAAGCACTTTCCCGTCTACTACCGGGCCAAAGCCGCCTACGCGCCCGCGCATGCCGGTGAGTTTTTTATTTCTTTCGATGAATGGTGGCACAAAGGGTAGTTTCGCCTGCATGGCCAATAAGTCGGAAGCAGGCACATCGAGCAATTTCCGCCAGTCTTTGGACGAAATGTTCAATTCTTTCAGCAGCATGGCCGTCGTTTCCGCCGCTGTTTCCTGCGAAGTCATTCGCACGCCCGGGCCACTTTCAATGGACGCTTTATTGAAATACGGCGCAGCTACCGGCATTGCGTAAAGGCAGGAAGTTTTGGCGCCCCCGCCCGATTCGCCGAAGATCATCACATTGCCAGGGTCGCCGCCAAACTGCGCGATGTTCTCGTTTACCCATTTCAGGCCATCGGCAATATCCAGAATGCCCATATTGCCCGAGCCCTGGTAGTCGGCACCGGCTATTTCGTCCAGGTAAAGGAAGCCCAGCAGGCCCAGGCGGTGGTTGGTCTGCACTACCACCACATCAAAATTGCGCGCGAGGTTGGACCCGTCCTGGCCGGGAGAGGCGCCCGAACCGATCACAAATCCGCCACCGTGGCTGTAAAACATTACCGGGCGCTTTTTATGATCGTTGGCCGGTGTCCACACATTCAGGAACAAACAATCCTCCGCCGGTGCCGGCTCGTTGCGGCGCGGCGCCTGCATGGCTGGTGCGCCAAATTGGGTAGCGTCGCGAACACCCGTCCATGGCCGCACGGGAGCCGGGCGGCGAAACCTTCTCTCACCCGAAATTTTCCCTCCATAAGGAATGCCTTTGAACACATTCACACCATCCTGGCGAATGCCGCGGATCTTACCCGGTGCGATTTCGACTTCTACGGGTTCGTCCATCCTTGCGGACCGCGGATATCCCCATGAAGGCAAAGCCATTGCCGCCGTAACCAGGGATACTTGTGACAAAAATTGTTTCCTGTTAATGATATGCATGGACCGGTGATGTGTTTGGATAAAAAGAACGGCTAAGGCTGCGAATGGGGCAAGGATACAAGTTTATCACCTAAAAGTCTAATTGCAATTTCTTGCGCTCTGATAAGTATTTCTTATCAAAATGTTTCTTGAATGCATGGTAAGAGACAAATGCTCATGGAACTGCGTCAACTGAAATATTTTGTAGGTGTTGCCGACGAGCTGCATTACGGCAAAGCTGCCCGGAAGCTCTTCATTTCCCAACCGGCGCTGAGCCAGCAAGTTAAGCTGTTGGAGTCAGAATTGGGTGTGGAGCTCTTCGTAAAGCTCAAACGGACGCAAACCCGTAAAGTGGAATTGACTGCTGCCGGTAAAACCTTTCTGGCCGACGCCCGGCGTATTCTGCAACTGACGGATAAGGCCGTCCGCAGCGTTCGTCAAGTAGGTGCAAACCAGAAGGTAGTAACGCTGGGCGTTTTCAAACTCATCCTTCCAGGTAGGGTAATGGCCATTATGGAGCTTTTTTCAGCCCATTTTCCCTCGGTTGAGATTAATCTCGTTGAGTTACCCAATCCTTTGCAGGTTCAGTTGAGTGTCTTTAATGACGAAATCGACCTTGGACTTTGCGTGCTTCCGCTGGTTTGTGAAGGCCTTACGGCGAGCCAATACACCGAAGCGGACTATACCATCCTGATGAACCGGAATAACGTGCTAGCGACGAAGGGCGCAGTGACGCTTGAAGAATTAAAGTACGAAAAGTGGATTGATCACGGCCCAGAGGCCGGCTTGTTTTACAGCCAGCTTGAAGAGGTTTGCCGTAAGGCCGGTTTTCACCGGGAGATTAACATTGTACAATACGTGCCTTCATTTGATTTACTCAAAAGCATGGTGCGTGTCGGAAAAGGCATTGCGTTTATACCTGCATCCCTGGACTTAATGCAAGAACCCGATCTGATGTCAATACCGATTATCAATGCGGATGGGACTCCATTCAAAGAAATTGTAATCAGGCACGTTCTCATACATAAATCAGAGCATTCATCGCCACTGGTACAGGCGCTGAGCGGGTTGTTGAGGCCTCAGGCACGTCAAACTGCAAACTTTTGATTTGCTGGAAGCCCATCGGCCAGAAAACCTGTTTCAAGTTTTTGTAAGTGCCGGTAATATTGGTAGACATACCCGTAATCTGTGTAAGTCCCGTCTGCGGGATAAGGCTGAAATTTGTGCTATCAATTTGGAATTTGAAAGGCATTAACAGAAGACAAGCATCAATATGAAAACTCGAAAATTAGGTAGCAACGGATTAGAGGTATCGGCGATAGGTTTTGGGTGTATGGGTTTGAATTTTTCATACGGTCACAGTATCAGTAAAAAAGACTCCATCTCCCTGCTACGGGCAGCTGTCGAGAAAGGAATCACTTTTTTTGATACGGCAGAAGTGTACGGTCCATACACCAATGAAGAAATAGTCGGCGAGGCTTTCGGATCGATACGTGAGCAGGTTGTGATTGCGACAAAATTCGGCTTCAACATCCAGGATGGTAAAATGGCAGGCACCGACAGTCGCCCGGAGCAGATCAGAAAGGCGGTCGAAGGAAGCCTCAAGCGCTTGGGTACAGATTACATTGATCTTTTGTATCAGCATCGTGTTGACCCGAATGTGCCTATCGAAGATGTCGCAGGTACCGTTAAAGACCTGATTGCAGATGGAAAAGTGAAATATTTCGGACTGTCGGAAGCCGGCGCTAACACGATCCGCAAGGCACATGCCGTGCAACCCGTTTCTGCTCTGCAAAATGAATATTCACTCTGGTTCCGCAAGCCGGAAGACGAAATTATCCCGCTACTGGAAGAGTTGGGCATTGGCCTGGTGCCATACAGTCCGTTGGGGAAAGGCTTTTTGACAGGCGCATTTGATGAAAATACGAAACTGGAAGCCAACGATTTTCGGCAGAACTCTCCCCGTTTTAGCAGCGAAGCAAGGAAAGCTAACCTGGCATTTGTCGACCTGCTGAATGATTTTGCGTCCGCAAAAAAAGCCACCGGAATGCCGGCCACATCCGCCCAAATCGCTTTGTCGTGGCTGCTCGCCCAAAAACCTTGGATTTCCCCAATACCAGGCACTACCAAGCTGCATCGGTTAGAAGAAAACATTGGCGCTGCCAGCCTGGAACTGACGGAGCAAGATGTTGCCACTATTACCGAAGAGGCAAATAAATTGGACGTGGTAGGCGGGCGTTATATTGAGAGTATTGAAAAGACGACGGGGTTATGATGGATTTACCCGATCGGATTTGCAACGAACAAATTACTCAATTCATCACAGCTCCTTTACCACTATCCAACCCCAACCCGAACGGCTGATCATACAGCCGTTTCCCAGTTGCCTTGTATAAAGCATTCGCTAACGCCGCAAAAACCGGCGGGTAAGCCGGCTCGCCCATGCCCGTAGGATCAATTTCGTTTTTTACAAAATGAACGTCGATTTCTTTCGGTGCCTCATTCATGCGGATCATCCGGTATTGACTGAAATTTTGCTTGTCGGGCACGCCATTCTTAAATGTCATATTTCCGAAAAGCGCGGTTCCGATGCCGTCGACGATCGCTCCTTCGGTCATGTTAATGGCTGCGTCCGGGTTGATGACGATGCCGCAATCTACGGCGCAGGTAACTTTGTTTACGACGGGTTGACCGTTTTTGATCTCCAAATCGAGCACATGCGCCGCATAGGAGTCGTGACAGAAATAGGCTGATACGCCCAGGTTTCTGGATTTCTTTGCCTGATCCCAGCCGGATTTCTCCCTGACGAGTTCAAGAACAGCCGCATAGCGCGCCGGATCGTAGTCGTTGCTCGTGCCAACTGGTCGTTCTTTTGCGCGTTTCAATAGTTCTAATCTAAAATCGATCGGATCTTTTCCGGCAGCCTCGGCGACTTCGTCGAGAAAGGATTGCTCGGCCGCCGCCATAAAATTGGAACTAGGCGCCCTGAATGAGCCCACCGTAATATTGGAAGGAAGCGTCCAATCCTCAGCGAGATAATGCTCTACGGCTCCCGCAGGAAAACGGTTTGGGGAAAGAGGCGACTGTGGAATCCCTCCGGCTTTGACGTGAAGGCCAATCAGATTGTTAGTTGCATCCAGCGCGGCCCGGTACGAAATCGAATATGCCGGTCGGTAAATCCCCGAGGTCATATCATCCTCCCGGCTGTAAATCAGTTTAACCGGTGCTTTTACTTTTTGAGAAATGAGTGCAGCTTCCAACGCAAAATGAGCGTATGACCTTCTGCCAAACCCTCCGCCCAATCGGGTCATTTTAATATCTATCTTCTCCAACGGCAGGCCGAGGCGCGCCGCCAATGCTTTTTCGGTCGGCTCAGGCTTTTGAAGCGGCCCGGAAAGTTCTGCTTTGTCGTCGGTTACGTGCGCGAAGAAATTCATCGGCTCCATGCAATTGTGTGCCAGAAACGGTCCTGTGTAGGTGCGTTCAATCACCTTTGCGGCGTTTTTAAATGCCGCGTCCGGGTCGCCATCCTTGCGGCGGACAGTCACTTGCCTGCCTTTCATCTCCGCCATTTTTGCATAATGGTCGGTCGTGCTTTCCAGCCCGGCGGGGATTTTGGTGGGTTCCGGCCTACCTTCTCTTTTTTCGAAATGATCTGCAAAAGGTTCCCATTCGATTTTAAGCGCCTTCTTTGCCTGCATGACTGTCCAGGTGTTTGTTCCGACGACTGCGACAACTTCAGTGAATGTACAGGTGTCGAAAAACTGTCTGACATATTCATCCTCCATGGATTTAATCATAAAGACATCCTTGATTCCCGGCATGGCCCTGGCACCTTTGTCGTCAAGCGTTTTCAGCTTCATTCCGAATGCAGGCGGATGCACGATCATAGCAATCAGCATTCCCGGGGCCAACTGATCGATCCCGAACAACGGGGCGCCTTTGATGATGTTGCCAAGCTCGACATTCTTCTGCGAATGGCCGATGATCTTAAAGTCTTTTACGTTTTTCAGGGAAACCTCTTTCGGAACAGGAACCTTCGCCGCTGCCGAAGCCATTTCCCCATATTGGGCTGCTCTGCCGCTTTTTTTGTGATGTAAAACACCGGCCTCGGTGGTAATCTCGTCAACCGGCACTTTCCATTGGCCGGCGGCGGCTGTCCGAAGCATTTGCCTACCGGTTGCGCCCGCTGTCCGAAGCCTTGTCCAGCCCTGGTGAATGGCCTGGCTTCCACCGATAAACTGGCGTGTGTAGCGATCTGTATTTAATGGCGCTTGTTCGACGACCACGTCCTTCCAGTCCACATCCAGCTCCTCGGCCACAATCATGGGCATGGAAGTCTTTACGTTCTGCCCACCCTCCGGGTTTGGGGACATAATGCGAATGACATTATCAGGCGTGATTTTGATATACCCGTTCAACTCGCCGCCTTCCAGCGAAGCAGCAGATTTCCCCGGCACGCTAGCGGCATGCGAATCGGACAACCATCCGATTCCCAACAACATCCCGCCACCGGCGAGTGCGGAAACTTTCAGAAACGAACGTCTTGATGATGCTATGTTGCTGTTAGTCATTTTGTAATGGGTTCAGGTGAATGGTAATATTGCATTTCTTTCTGTCAATTCAGCACCCGGTATTCGTTGGGCGTGCAGCCGACACGCTGCTTAAAGAGCCGGGTGAAATGCTGGGGATATTTGAAACCCAGATCATAAGCAACCTGAGAAACAGATTTCTCCAAATCAAAGATGCGTTCCTTGGCGATATCGATTACTTTTTCCTGAATATATTCCTGGGCCGTTTTGCCGGTCTCTTTTTTGATTACATCACCAAAATAATTCGCCGAAAGGTTCAGTTCGGCTGCGCACCAGGCTACCGACGGTAGGCCGTTTTCATAAGGTTTGTCCGATGAATAGTAGCCGTTTAATACTCCTTCGAAGCGTTCGATAATGCTGTTGTTGGAATGGTCGCGCGTTATGAACTGCCGGTCGTAGAACCGCGTGCAGTAGTCCAGGAGCAATTCGATATTGGCCGAAATCAGTTTCCGGCTGTGCTTGTCGATGGACTGGTCGAGCTCGTGCTGGATTATCTCAAAAACATCGAGAATGATTTGTCTTTCTTTGTCGGAAACGTGTAACGCTTCATTGACATCGTAGGAAAAGAATGAGTAATCGTGAATGTGCTTTCCCAGCGATGTTCCTCTGATCAGTTCGGGGTGAAACAGCAGTGCCCAGCCTTTCGGCTCAAACGTTTTCACACCAGGCTGCACGCCCATCACCTGGCCGGGCGCGATAAATACCAGCGTACCTTCCTGATAGTCGTAGTGGCTGCGACCATATTTCAATTCCCCACAATTGAGCTCCTTCAAATACACGGCATACAAACCAAAATTGAAGGTCTTGGCGGGCATTGCCTCTGCTTTGGACAAGTCAAGCAGGGTTACCAGCGGGTGCAGGGTTTTTACGCCCCGCATGCTATTGTAGGTGGCAACATTATCGATCTTAACAATCTCCTCCATCGTTATTTATTGTTTACTACTTAAAGTTAAGCAGTGTATTGGCTATTGGAAAGTAGCGGCATGCAAATCAGGAATAATGGTAGCTCAAACCGTAATCTGTATCATACTGCATTGGTGATAGCAACTGAAATTTGCATATCAATTCATAGCAACGAACGAACATGGAGAACAGGAGAAATTTTATCAAAGCTACTACGATGATGGGTGCCGGTCTTTTCTTGCCGTCAGTACAAGCAAATGCACAGCGGACCAAGGCCCCCGCCAAACTCAAAACCCGGACGCTGGGTACAGGTCAAAACAAAATCGAAGTTTCTTCGCTCGGCCTGGGCTGTATGGGCATGAGCTATCACCGAAGTTTTATTCCTGATAAGAAATATATGGTGTCCCTTATTCAAAAAGCACTGGATATGGGAGTCACTTTCTTTGATACAGCAGAAGCTTATGGCCCTTACAGGAATGAAGAATTGGTAGGCGAGGCGCTGGGTACAAGGCGCAAGGACATTGTGCTGTGTACCAAATTCGGTTTCAATATCCAGGACGGAAAGCTGGCTGGGACCAATAGCGACCCAAAACACGTTCGTGAAGTGGTGGAGCAATCATTAAAAAGGTTAAAGACTGACTACATAGACTTGCTTTACCAACACCGCGTCGATCCGAATGTGCCGATTGAAGACGTGGCAGGAACAGTCAAAGACTTGATAAAAGAAGGAAAAGTAAAGCATTTCGGAATGAGTGAAGCCAATGCCGAAACCATCCGCAAAGCCCACGCCTTGCAACCGCTCACCGCCCTGCAAAGCGAGTATTCTCTAATGACACGCCAACCGGAACAGGACGTGATCAAGGTCTGCGAAGAGCTTGGAATTGGTTTTGTCCCATACAGCCCGCTGAGCCGCGGCTTTCTTTCGGGATACATTACTGAACATACCAAATACAACCCTGCCAACGACAACCGTCCATCACTGCCCCGCTATCAACCGGAGGCTATCAAAGCCAACTGGGTGATGATCGATACGCTTACTGCCTTCGGCAACCAACGCGGACTTTCCGCTGCCCAAGTGGCGTTGGCGTGGCTATTGGCGCAGAAGGCCTGGATTGTGCCCATTCCCGGAACGACCAAGCTTGCGCATTTGCAGGAAAACCTTTGGGCGATGGACTATCAGTTCACGTCCGACGAGTTGAGCCAGTTAACGGCGGATCTGAACAAGATTAAGATTGTGGGCGATCGGTACACAGGGCAGCAGGCGCAACAGGTAAACAAATAGGAAAATAACGTCCTCCAGACCTGATGTAAATCGCGGGATTCTACCAACACAAAATGAAGAAAGTAATCATTATAGGCGCCAGTGGAAGCCTCGCCCAACATGTAATTGATGCCGTCAAGAAATTGAACGGTGTGGAAGTTACCCTGTTCGTCAGAAACAGGCGGCGACTGAACAAGGGTACCGAGCAAGGTTGCACGGTCATTGAAGGCGATGCGATGGATTACGGGAGTGTCAGCCAGGCTATTGCCGGTCATGACATCGTATATGTCAACCTTGCCGGCGAGCTGGAAGTAATGGCGACCAATATTGTAATGGCCACGCATCAGGCCGATGTGGCCCGCATTATTGCAATTAGCTCGATCGGAATATATGAGACGCCGCTGCGGTCCGTGCTGATACCTTACAGAAAGCTTGCTGATACCATCGAAAAATCGGGGTTAACCTATACCATTCTGCGGCCCGACTGGTTTACAAACGGCGATGAAATAGTCTATGCATTAACATTGAAGGGCGAGCCTGAATCGGGAACAGCCATTTCAAGAAAAAGCATTGCAGCATTTGTGGCGAAGATCATTGAGAATCCCGATTTACATAAAAATGAAAACCTGGGGATTAGTAAGCCGGCATAAGCCTTTCATACTCAACTGTTCCAAAATTAAACTAACAAACAATCATGCAACAAGTAAAAGCCTACGGGACCGAAGATCCATCAACGCCACTACACGAGTTGACCATCGAGCGCAGGGCAATCCAACCGCACGATATCGAGATGGAAATATTGTTCTGCGGCATCTGCCACTCCGATCTGCACCAGGTAAAAGCGGACTTCGGCCAATATCCAGCGCCCATCGTCCCAGGCCATGAAATACTGGGTAGAATAACAGCAGTCGGAGACCATGTGAAGAACTTCAATGTGGGCGAACTGGCTGGTATTGGCTGCATCGTCGACAGCTGCGACCATTGCGAATATTGCAATGAAGGTATCGAGCAGTTTTGCGAGGAGGGTGTAACATTTTCTTTCAATAGTCCTGACAAAGTTTCAGGCGGGCACACTTTCGGTGGCTTCTCGAAAACCTACGTCTGTGACGAGAGATATGTGTTAAGAATGCCTGCTTTTCAAAATTTGGCGGCTGCGGCTCCGCTGCTTTGCGCGGGTATTACGGTCTACTCACCACTAAAACATTGGGGAGCCGGGTCAGGCAAAAAGGTAGGTGTGCTTGGTATCGGTGGCTTGGGCCACGTGGCAATCAAAATTGCCAAAGCAATGGGCGCCGAAGTGGTTGTTTTTACGACGTCAGAAAGTAAAGTGGAGGACGCCAAACGTCTGGGTGCCGACTTCGCGGTATTATCAAGCGACGCCGATGCGATGGCAGCCTACACAAACAAGCTGCATTTCATCATTGATACGGTTTCAGCTAAACATGATGTTAACACCTACCTTGGCCTGCTTCGCCACGATGGTACAGTCGTGCTCGTCGGGCTCCCGCCACAACCGCTTGAAATCGGGGCATTTAATGTAGTAATGGGAAGAAAGAGCTTTGCTGGTTCCAACATCGGGGAATAGCCGAAACCCAGGAAATGCTTGATTTCTGCTTTGAGCACAACATCATTGCTGATAGCGAAATCATTCATATTCAGGATGTAAACACAGCCTTCGAACGTCTTGAAAAAGGGGATGTGAAATACCGCTTTGTAATTGATATGGCATCATTAGCGAGCTAACAGTACCGAACAAATCGAAGCGGGGAGGAATCAAAAATCTTCCCCGCTTCGATTTTACGTATCCGATTTAAATTTACTGAATTGCTCCTAATATTGGATCCGGCACAGGATCACGGTCGCCGGATACCGTGCCGTGCGTTGGCAGGTTGGCACCTCGTATCACCAAAAAACCCGCAACGTGCGGGGCAGCCATAGACGTACCGCTCAAAGTGGCATAACGCCCACCCGAATACGTCGATCTGATGCGCACACCATATGCACAGATATCGACACTGCTTCCGTAATTCGAAAAAGACGCAAAACGGTTGTTCTGATCCATCGCCGAAACCGTAAAAACATTGGCATGATTAACCCGCGCCGGTGAATAACTTGCGACATCCTTACTATCATTTCCGGCCGCAATCGCAAACAATATACCAGCATTGGCCGCTTGGATAATCGTTCGTTCGAGCGTCGTGGATATACCTTCCCCGCCCAGACTCAGATTAACGACATCGCCTGCACGGCCATTCTGTTTCACATAGTTCACCGCCTGAATAATCCCCGAAAGTCTGCCTTCTCCCTCATCGTCCAAAACCCGCAGGGCAACCAACGTGGCTCCGGAAGCTATTCCTGTAATGCCAACAGTATTATTTAGAGCACCAATTATCCCCGCCACGTGGGTGCCATGGCCATTTTCATCGTCCGCAGAGGTTTGTCCGCTGATAAATGATCTGCTACGTCCGGCATCCACATTCAAATCTGGGTGATCAAGATCAATACCGGTATCGATGATCCAGGCAGTTTTGGTTGTTTGCAAGTCCCCGCGGCCATATCCGGTTTGAGAGACGTTCCAAGTCAGAGTGGATGTATTGGCCAAGTCGACACAGCTACAAATAGACATGATCCTGTCCGGTTCTAAATTCGTTACAGCCGGATCCTGTTTCAGCATCTTTGATTCCGCCTCCGTCAAATGTGCCAGGAATGTGGTTTGGTCGTCTGCAACGAGCACCTCCGCCTGCGCATTGGCAATTCTTTTGCCATTTAAAAACTGCTCAGCGATTGACTCCGCTGCGCCTAACCGGGCGGTAGCCGATTGGGGTAATGTTTGTGCAGGTTGGTAAGTGACAATATAAGCTCCGGCAACGACCTGACCGCTATTTGCAGAGGCTGCCACCAGGCAATCGGCAGAATACTCGGGCTCCAAGTCATCGTCGGTCTGACACCCTAAAAGTGCAAAACCGAACAGAAAGATATTAGCAGGTGACAAAGGCAGGTATCGTAACATGTAAAAGTACGGATCAGGTTAAAATCAAATTCCAGTAGAAACGTACATTTATACCATTCGTGTTGATGTTGGTTTATTTCAGATAATAATACGCAAAAAAGATCCTGAACGTGTAAAACGTGTTGGGTTTAATTCAGTTCCTTTAAAATGTTGAGGCGACAGATTTCAAGATGATCCACTTTCCGCCACGCTTTTCCAGTTCAACTTTTTGCTGCAAACGCCATGTATTCCTGGTTCCCCAGATGCGGGCGTCAACCCTGTTTCTCACGGTTACTTTGGCCTTGTTGCCGTTCAACTTCACATGATGGTCGACTTCTTCCGCAGAATAATACCTCATAGTCTCTTTTTGCACTTCAGCGAACCATTCTGATTTTGACTGCACATATCCCGTCATGTGGGTCAAAGTATAATGCTCGTCCAAAATATTGTTCATCGATACCGTATCTCTTGCTATCATGAGATGCGCTAATTGCCTCACTGTGTAAAGCACCGTTCCTTCTTCGTTTATTGATTTTTGCTCCATCGATTTTCTGTTTTGAGCTGGTTCACCGATTGCGCCACCTAGAATGAGCACAGTTAAAAGGATATGTTTCATCAAGCAAAGGTCGCATTGATTCATTTCGAGATAGTTATATCGATTACTGCAATACTTACCATTTTTACCGATATAGTGCAGGTGCCTCGAGTTGCAAGACCGTCTGAAATTTTGAACAGGGGTGATGTACAGTGACGGTAAGGAAAGAATGAAATCCTAAAAATTCTTGATCCTACAATGAAGGTTTGGGTGCCAATTTTTCCATTTTCCTGATCGAGGAGTTAGCAAGGAATACGAAAGAGAAAGCACTACTTGTAAAATATCCATGTCCAGGCAAGTCGTTTCCAATTCCGGAGCCTATGACCTTTGGCATTTGCCCAGCCCTTCGCCCCATAGTGGTTGAAAAATATTGAAGAATCATCGGGAGTCGATCCATGTTGCAAAAAATAAACCCTGACGTGTGTTTCGTCAGGGGGACACTGGCATCCAAACCCAGCTGAGCATGGGGTCAGCTTCATTTGAACCCAGCTGTTTTAAAATTTTCGAACATTTTGTCGATGTCTGCCCGATCGTAATAGATCACGCCGCCAATCCGCATAAAACTAAGTTGGCAATTTACACGCATGGCATGTAGCTTGCCTGGTGACACATCCAATAACTTCCGTACCTCTCGGGATTTGAGCCACTGCTTGGATTGCTGAGTGCACCCGCCTGCATGCAGCCTTCTCATTTCGGCGAGTATTTGCTCCTTAAATTTTTCCAGATCCGTTAAAGTGACTAATTGATGCGTGAACAACGCGGAACTCTCCTCTGATTGCTTGCCCTTCTTTTCCATTGCTGCTTGTTTTACGTTACCAATCAAAAACATCGATATTGGCTTGCAGTCGATGTTTTTTGAACGGAATATAATAGCCAGCGTTTGATACTTGCTTCCTCTTTTTCCAAGTGGAACAAAAAGAATAAATTGCCGTTCAATGCGGCTGCATCGAACGGCAATTTTGTTTTAATAATCAGCGAATACATAACCTTCGTATTCACTGTAACCTTCTAAAAATAAATCTTTCGCGAAGGCTTCATAGTCGAAATACCTTTGGAGATTCACTGGCACGCCTGACAGCAGCCCGGTCTCTTCGACGTATTGGTAGGCATATTCAAGCTCTGGATCTTTCATCGATCCGCCAAAGAATCCGCGGTAGCATTCCCGGAAACTTTCAAGTTGGTCATCCAATTCGTACCCGTTAGATGGCCAGTAGTTGATATGTTTACAGTAAATCTCGAATGCTTCGGCAGTCTCATCGTCCATTTCACCGGCAGCCTCAAAGTAGGCGAACGCCTCTTTATGAAGGCTGCATTCGGATATCAAAAAATCCGGGATGTTCTCCCAGTCCTGGAACATGAGCTCAGGGTCTAGCTCATTCCGGTGGAATTCAAAGCAGTCTTGAAGAAACTCTTTAAGATTTGAATAGTCAGTCAGATCGAACCACTTACCAAACAGCGAACCACTGTTGTACTGACCGTAGGTTCCCACATAGATCTTTGGAGCATTTTCGAGATTTCTCATGATTGAAAGGCATTTAAATAGCTTAGGCCCGGCATTGTGCTCAGGGCAATCGCTGCCTATC
This sequence comes from uncultured Dyadobacter sp., assembly GCA_966211825.1. Classification (GTDB taxonomy): domain Bacteria; phylum Bacteroidota; class Bacteroidia; order Cytophagales; family Spirosomataceae; genus Dyadobacter. The sequence goes on from CBIHPQ010000081.1 coordinate 14,189, forward strand.
GATCAAAGAAAAAATGACGGGGCTTGTCCCCCCTGGTTGCAAGCCCGTCCGGCGGTTTAAGGTGCGGTTGGCAAATTGCGCGGTCAGCTAAAGAGCTGGACGACGTAGTGCAAGGCTTACAACCGTCATTTTTTACTTTGTAACTTTCGCTTGCACTGATCGCATCGTTTAGTGATTCTTACCTGCAATCTGAGCGGCCTACAAAAGGCCTAGTCGGCGCCTCTATCACTAAACTCTAATAGCAGTCATTCGCACTTCAAAAACCGTCTCAGCTAATTCCAGCAGGTGGAAGACCCGTGAAGAGATCAAATGAAGGTCCTGTTCGCCGCCCTGATAATGCAAGTTGTACCTGGCTTCAATGTACGCGTCGTCCAAAAGCTGCAAAAGCCTTTCTTCATCTGGCGAACCGCCAGGAAAAATGTCATTCAATTGAGGCGCTAACCTATGGTTGAACCTTTTAAGTGATCTGATGGAATGGGTGCGCCTTTCGCTTCCGTAAAGCGCGATAGCGGTAGTGCGAAATGTAGTTTCAGTAGCTTGCTGAAGCATAAACATCGATAGCGCGTACTCACTTACCCGCTGGTAGTACGCCGCTCCCTCAAAGAACTTTCGGGCTTTGCTCATTCCGATCGTGAAGCCATGCCTCGACTGCTCAATCAATCGTTCGAACGTTTCGGGCAGTACTTTCGGCAACGGTGAAGGGCTCCTTTGGTAAGCTAGGTTGTCGGTGGTGCAGGCCAAAGAGAAATACAGGTGTCCGCTGGTAAGCGCCTGATGAAGATCCGATAATTTGTGAACCGAGCAGCAGAGCTTTTCATCGCCCAAACTAAATAGCTCAACTATTGGCTGATGCTCTTTGAAGGGCGTTCGGTTATCGTCGGCAAACACAATTAGCAGATCCCTATATGGCTTCTGCTCCCCTGATTGTGGGGCGGGATGCTTTACCTCAAATATTAGTAGTGGATCGAGTGACGCTATTATCAGTTCTATGACTGCCTTATTACCGGCCAGTTTCCCAAGGCGGCGTTTCTGATACGGAATTCCCCGGTCGTGTCTTGAAATCAGGTAAACGGCTTCGAGAAGCGATTCCAATAACTCGTACTGGATGATTTCAGCACATTCGCCAGTCGCTTCGCAAATACTCACCTTGCTTAATCCATACTCCACCCAGTCTTCCAGAATCTCTTGCCACTGGTGATAGCTGTAAATCTCAAAAACACGCTTGATAGCCAAAAGCGGCTGCTCAGTTTCGGCGAGCGACAACCTGCGAATCATGCCTCCATGTCGGTCGTTAAGCTCCCGGACATCACGCATATACTGCCGATCAGCTTCAATTTGCACATGACTGAAAGGCTGAAAATCGCCCGCGTGCAGATCAGTCCCATCATCTTCGGCAACATCTAATAGCAGCCTACATGCCGAAATGATCTTTTGCAAATGTCTTCGCAGGCAAAGTACCGTGGACGGATCACCTAGAAATGAAAACGGTTTTTCCGTCGTCACTGCTTTCAGGAATTGCCACAGTTCGACACGCATGTAGTCAAGATCGGTCGCGTGAAAGAATTCTGCGACCAGATCGCGTGCCTCGGCAAGCTTCTGTTCGCTCGAATCCCGATTGTCGTTTGTTGTTAAGTTTACAGTCTCCATAGGTTTCTCTTTTTTTGACAAAAAAGAGGCAGCGGGTGAACGTGCCGAACCACGGCAAGTTGTATACTACCACAGAACCTTGGTAAAACACTTTCTGTCTTCTATTGAAGTTAGCGTGGATATTTCCTTTATTTGTAACCATGAGCACAGCAACAAAACCCAATCATATTGGCCATAAGATCGGTCGCATTCGCGAGCTACGAGGACTGAAGCAGGAGTCGCTTGCCTACGAACTGAAGGTCAGCCAGCAAACGGTATCCAAAATCGAACAGAGTGAGACGGTCGATGAAGAGTTGCTAGATCAGATCGCCAAAATTCTTGGAGTTACGTCAGAAGGAATAAAAAATTTCAGTGAAGATGCTGTGTTTAACTACTTCAATAACTTTAACGACAATAGTGTCAATCACGGGCCTTTCAATAATAATCAATGCACTTTCAATCCGCTCGATAAGCTTGTAGAGCTTTTCGAAGAACACAAAAAGTTATACGAGCGTCTATTACTAAGCGAACGCGAAAAGGTCGAACTGCTTAAAGGAAAATAAGATCAGTCGTGGGACTTTCCGAATTAGCTATCTTATACGCCGCCTTCCTTGTTTCTGCGATTGTTGGGGCTGCTCATCGGCCATCAATCGGCGAATTAAAGCCAGTGTGCTGGCCTCGACTGTTTCTTCGTGTGGCATAGCATTTCCTCTTTTTTGATAGGAAAGTATGTGCAGGCCTCTTCAATGGCATAATCCGGCAAAAAGACAATTTCGTTTTTAAGGGTGTCAACGACTTTTTGCAACCCATAGAAACGGACCAGTTCCTGCCATTGCTGCTGCTTACCTCGCTCGATGATCCGGGCGATAACCGTTTTGTAGGAGGCCTGCCAGTCTATCTTCTCATAGTCTAAATCCCAAAACCATTTAGGGGCGAAATCAGGTTTTTCAAGTGTTTTTGGCTGCTGCATGGTCGTCAATGTAAGAGATGCCGGAAGCTTTTAGGCTCAAAAGTTAACGAATCTATTGTGTAATCAGCCACCTGTAAGCAAATGGTGCTCACAGGCGGCCGGATTTATTCCGAGTCAGTCACAGCTTTGGCTTTTCTGCCACGGGGCTTGCCTGTGTATTCAGGCTTTGGTGCTTCTGCTTCAATGGCTAGCTCAAATCCTTTCATGGCCTGATCAAAGTCAAAAGTGGAGATTTTGAAAATCAACTTTTCACTTTCGAAATTGACGTTACCCTTTTTCAAAATAATCGCAAGTGGAATTACATGGCCTCTTCCGCTTTTCTCGAATGAAAAAGTTTGATCGGAACTTGCAGATGGAACCAGATATACGGATTTGATTTTGCGCTTTCCTCCCTGCGTACCGATTTTGAAATAAGTAGACTCTGGATCAATTCCTAAGTCGCGAAGCGCAGCTGCCGTGAAAACAAGCTTGCCGGAATTAGAAATGTAGCCAGTCGGAAGCGGCGCTGCTTTTGGGCTGGCCTTAACTTTGGAAACATTTTCCTCTGGGGAAAAGAATTTGATAGCTTTCAGCTTCATGGTGTTATGGGTTATTTTGGACTAAAATAAGTGATTCTCCCTAGAAACTGGCATTCAAATGCCTAGACCCTGTTTTTTCTGCCTTTTTTGCTCATGTTGCAACTGCTCTCTAACCTCGAGTCCGATGTTTTGAGCCAACCGTTTTTCAATGGAGGCAAGGGAATAGCTTCGTCCTAGGTCAGAGCCCTTAATCTTGATATTCTTGCGCATATGATAGAATGCGATCCCTCTTCCAATATAAGTCTTGTACCCTTGGTTTAACAATTTGGCTTTGAGCTCCTCGATCGATGCTGCCGTATTCAAAAGCTGATCAATCGATGATTTGAGCTTCAGATGCTGCTTGTCAGTCAGGATATTTTCAAACCCGAGCCGCTTATTGATTCTCATTTCCGGCGCTTGGACTAATTCAAGCCGTTGTTCCATTCTGCGGCAGAATTCGCCGGTTCGGGCGTAGTTGTGAAAATGCTTTGACGTATTCTTGCCATTGTGATTAATGCGGTTGGCAACGATATGGAAGTGTAAATTAGCGCTGTCCTCATGCTTGAAAACCAGCATCTGGTTTTGTTCAAACCCAAACTCCTTAGCAAATTCCGTGGAGATCTCTGCGATCGTTTCATTGCCGGGTTTTTCACCTGGCGCGAAGCTAAATGACTGGTGCCACATGAATTTTTTCAGGTTCGTATTTTGCATGTGATTACTGGTAAACTGGTTGATTAAATAATTCAGGTCCAACTTTCCGTTTGCATCCATTTTTATCCCAAGGTTTTGGATATAAACCAATTCCCCACGAACATCCTGTTCGTCGAGCCTTTGCCGCATCTTTGCGGAGACATGCTTGTCGTAATAGCAATATTCAATTAGCCCTTTGGCGTAGCTGCCAAGGCTTGCCTTTCCAATCATAGCTTCATCTTTTTCATGATTATACTTAAAGCTTTTTCAATCTCAGCGTGAACGGAAAGTGCATCGGTTTCACCCGATTTCCAGAGAGGCGTTAGCTCTTCAAGTGGCTGCGAATAGTAGGCCTGATATTTTTGTTGCAAATCACCGATCAGGCGGCTGGTCGAACTGCATCTTAGTAGTAGATGATGTTTACCTTCGGTTTCAGGAAGCATCTGAGAAAGATAAGAGGTAAGCTCATTGGACCATTTGAGAAGCTCGTCAAACGCCTTTTTCATGCTGCGGATCTCAAAGCTTTCAAACACCCAAAGGGTAATCAGATCCGCAAGTAGCCTGACTCGTTGACTACTCTGTTGCCACTGATCTGAAAGCATCTGGTGTCCCTTGGTTTTTAGGGCTGCTAGTGACAAAACGCCTGAAAGTTGTTGAAGCACCCTGACTGTTTCAGCGGTCGCCTTGGGTAGCGCCCTTTTCTCCGGCCGTTTGAACGGTATGTCCAGCGCAAGTGTCAAAAAGAACTGGCTGGCGGAAAGCCCGCTTTTCTCGATCATCTCATTAATCTGTCTTTTCTGTTCAACGTTTACCCAAACTGAGAAGTGTTCTCTTTTGGCAGTGCCTTTCTCTTTGGGCGGTCTGCCTTTTTGTTTCTGATTTTCCATGTGTCTTTTTTGATTAGCTATGAGCC
>CBIHPQ010000082.1:0-18914 GCA_966211825.1 uncultured Dyadobacter sp.
AAGACGCATTCCATTCGAATTTCGAAGTTCTGACAGGCGTGCCGGTCAACATCAATTCCAAACCACGGTTTTGAGTGGAACCCGTACCAACTACACCAGTCACGTAACCGGTAGCGCTGCTGTAAGTAGCCGGCATGATTTCATTCTTGGTTTTCTGGCTGTAATAGGATGCATCCAAGCCCAGACGGTTTCCGAAGAATTTCAATTCCAAACCAAATTCAAGCTCTGATTTGGTGAACGGTTTGAGAAACAGGTTAGGCAGTGCATCGGGGAAACTTCCGGTAGGTATACCTGTAATCGGGTTTCCGACACTATAATACTGGCTTGTTTGATAAGGATCGAATTCTCCGCTGGTACGGGCGTAAGAGGCGCGAACTTTACCGAAGCTCAGGTTCGACACATTCAGCATGTCGGTAAAGATGAATGCACCCGTTACCGAAGGTGTGAAGATGCTTCTGTTTGCGCTGGGCAGCGACGAGAAAACGTCGTAACGACCGGTTGTACTCAGGTTAAGGATACCTTTGTAACCCAGGTCAACACTATAATAGGCTGACTGAACCTCTTTATTCGCCACTTCGTAGTTACGGTTGAAGTTCACCACGTTGTTCCAGCTATACAGATAAGGCAATACAAACGGGCTACCGCCGATGCTTACTTTCTCATACCAGTTTTTACGAACGTTTGCTCCCGCAATCGCATCAAGCGAAATCTCACCGAAGGTTTTGTTGATACCCACCAAACCGTCAACGTTCATTTCGGTACGTTGTGCATTGGACAATTCATCCAATCCTCCTTTTCCGGCATTCGAGAATGCGGTTCCCCAGGGAGTTACCTTGAAAATCCGGTCATTGGCATTGTCATATCCGATACGCGCCTGAGCATAAATCCAGTCGGCGAACTGATATTTTGTCGCCACTGCCGTGATCAACCGCTTGCGATCTACGTCGTTTACGAACTGATTGGTTACGAAATAAGGGTTAGTAACGTATTCATCGTCCGAGAATACAATTTCCTTTCCGGTTGCAGGGTCGTACCCCGGAGACAGGATGCGCTGATCGATGTTCGTGGCCAGGAACATACCGTTGTTGGCATTCATCGGACCATCACTAAGGATTGGCTTACCCTTGATGTCCTCAATGATGTAGTTAGCCATCACATTCACACTCAATTTTTTGGTAATGTTCTGGTCAGCAGTCAGGTTGAAAGTTTTTCTCTTCAACCCGCTGTTCTCGATAATCGATTTGTTGTCCAGATTGGCCAATGACAAGCGGAATGAACCGTTGTCGCCACCCTTGCTTACCGAAACGCTATTGGTAAAGTTGCTACCATTTCGATAGAAGTGCTTCACATTGTCTTTCTGAGCAGAATACTTATAGGTTTTGCCATCGAACTGAATCACATCGGAGCCATCCAGCTTGGCGCCCCAGCTCATACGAGCAGTTTGCTGCGCCAATGCGGTGGTAGTTGGTTTCTGGCCACCGATACCTTGTCCGTATTCATATTGGAAATCGGTCATATCGCGCGGTGCGTCAAGCGAGTAGTTCAGGTTATAATCCACTGAAAAATCGCCTTTTTTGCCTGATTTGGTTTTAATCAGGATTACACCGTTCGTAGCACGTGTACCGTACAAACCCGAAGCAGCCTGACCTTTCAGAACGGTCATCGACTCGATATCGTCCGGGTTGAGGTTACCCAAACCGTCACCACCATCGGCACCACCCCATTCACCGGCGCTACCACGCTGCGTATTATCCATCGGCACACCATTGATAACGATCAGTGGTGCACCACCTGAGTTCATACTTGGCATACCACGCATCAAAATCTTGGCAGTACCACCAGGACCGCCGCTCGTTCCTTTCACGTTCAAACCCGCCACACGGCCGGCCAGCGAGTTACCCACGTTCGTTTCTCTTGCTTTGGTCATCAGGTCACCACCAATAGTAGTCACTGCATAACCCAGCTTACGTGCCTCTTTTGATACACCGAGGGCTGTTACAACCACTTCTTCCAGATTAGCCACATCGGGCACCATCTTAACATCCACCGTGCTGCGGTTGCCGACACTCAGCTCCTGTTTGAGATAGCCAATAGAGCTGAACACAAGCACATCGGCATCTTTTACCCCTGCCAACGAAAAATTCCCCTCCGCATCCGCGTTGGTACCTCTCGTTGTTCCTTTCACCGTTACTGAGACACCAGGTAGTCCCTGGTCTTTTTCATCGCTAACCTTGCCAGTAACAGTCCGTTCCTGAGCAAAGGAGGTCAACGATGCAAAAAGCAGAAATAGCCCCAGGGGGATAATACCCTTCCCCAGGACCATGCGTAGCTTTTCTTTCATAGGTCGATAAATTAGTAAATTTTAAATAGGTTAAATTTGGTAAAGACCGAATAATTGCCAAGCAAAAACCCGTTCAAGGCAAATATCATAAATTAATTTATAATTAAATAATTTTAAAAACGATTTGCACTTAGCTGATTTTTTTAATATTTCTTTCGGAAGTATGAAAAGCATTTTATAAATAATTGACCTGCATTGCCTTAGGTTTCGTGTACGTTAACATTCCGGATTAGACCTACCATCCTGCGTTTTGTTCCTGAAAACCCACAAAAAAGCCCGGAAAGCACCATAAAGCGCTTTCCGGGCGACCCGGGAATTTTAATCAAAAATTAATTCGTCGAACCCCTGAATCGATAGCTTATTACTGGCCCATTGTTGAGCGTTCCGACGAGATATCGTATCCCGTTCGACTGCAAAACGGCGAGGTCGCGCACGTCTCCGGATACGTAGAAACCGCTCTTTTTCTGCGGCAAATAACTGAATTTCAATGCGCCTTTATTAGAAAATACCTGCAACAAACTCGCATCGCTTTTGCCCATTCTTACCCTGGCCTGCTTTGCATTGCCACCCAAAACGATGTCAGGCTTCCCGTCGCCGTCCATGTCGTGCACCGCAATGGCATGCACCGGAGCGAACTGGGCTTCGACGGGCAGTGCGTGAAACACGAGCTTCCCGCCCGCATTTTCGAGAATACCAGTCCGGTACTCGTTGACAATAAACTTCTTAGCCTCTTTAAGTTTCTTATCCGTAAGCATTTCCGGCAGTGTGGCTTTGGAATAACTCACATAATCGGGATACTTCTTTTTTAAGGAGGGGACCTGATCAAGCAGCTCGTCGCGGCTTGCGTAGGGATATTGCCTGCCGTGCTCGGTAATGGCCACGACCGGGACGATCCGGTTAAGATTATCGAAATCAGCAGCGTAAAGCTCCAATCCGCCGGGCGATGTGATGTTCCATTGCCAATTCGTACCCATGTTTCCCACCACGAAATCGGTGTCGCCATCGCCGTCCAGATCCGCGGGATGCAGCACATTCCAGCAGCCTTGAAGATTTGCAATACCCCATTTCTGGCCCGCGTTGGCCATTTTACCTTTGTTATTGCTAAAAATCTGCGCGGGCATCCAGTCGGCCGTCAATACCAGCTCCGGAAAACCGTCTTTTTCCAGGTCCTGAAACGACGCGTCGGTGATCATACCCGCTTTGCGCAGCTCAGGGGCCCGGCTATCGGTCTCGTCGGCAAACCCGGCTTTACCATTATTAACCAGCAATACGCCGCCCCGGCTTTCCGGAAAGCGCCCGGGCGTGACCCGCGAGCCGAGGAAAACATCGAGGTCGCCATCTTTATCTACATCCGCTGCCGCTACCGAAGATGCATTCAACCCGACAGTCGGAAATGGAGCTCTTTTGAAGCGGCCCTTTTCGTTCAGATAAAGCCGGGGTGCGAGCAGCGGATCATCCGCATGGAGCTCGTAACCTGCACTCGCCACAAGCAAATCCGGGTCGCCGTCGCCATCGGCATCAAAAAATTCCGCGTCGGCATCCTCAAATGCAGCATCGGCTTCGAAAGCGGGCTGAGGCGATCTGCGGAATGCACCGCCTCCGCTCAGAAACAGCGCACCCGCTTGCCCACGGGCACCTGCAATGTAAAAATCATCGGTACCATCGCCATTAATGTCCTTCTGCGCCAAATGCGGCCCCTGATAGCTCAGCATGGCAGGCAACAGCGTCTGAATCCGGAAATCGTTGCGGGCGTCTTCCGTGTGTTTGAAGTCGATGAGCGCTGACGGTTCCCACAATGCCGTCGACTCTATCGAAGCGTCGGGCGCCCTGCGGGCGTCGGCATAGCGGAGGGTTACTTCCTTGCCGCTGACGGCCCTCAACACCTGCCGGCTACCATCCGACCAGGTTATACTCAGCGAATCGATGCGCGAATTGCCGCCCATTCCGAAATGCAATGCATCCCACTGCGCCGACTGAAACCCGCGGACAGGGATAAAATTCTGGGTTTGCGTCAGGGAATCACCGTACAAAGTCACCTTCGCTCCGGCCAGGTAAGCATATTTGGGGGACGACAGCCTGACGCGCAACGAAGTACTAGCCATTTTCTCGGCATTATTGCGGTAAACAAATGCTTTCTGGCTGACATTGTTTGTCACAAGATCCAGGTCGCCGTCATTATCGAGATCGGCATAGATCGCTCCGTTAGACTGGTTAGTTTTTTCGAAACCCCACTCCGCGATCTTTTTGGCGAAGGTGAGGTTCTTCTGGTTTTGGAAAATATAATCCGGCTCGTTAATGGGCGGCATTTGGGCGATAATCTCCATTTGCCTGGGTGCATTGCTTCCCTGATTTTGCTGCACCTGCTTGTCGGCGGAATATTTCAGGAACTCCATATTGGTATAGTCCCGCGCATAGCCATTTGAAATGAATATATCTTTCCAGCCGTCGTTGTCGAAGTCGGCCATTAATGCGGCCCAGCTCCAATCCGTATTGGAAATGCCTGCCAGCTGGCCTATTTCGCTAAAAACCGGCACACCGTTTGGATTGACACCGTTGTTGAGCTGCAACATATTCCGCATACTCTGGTCGTGGAAACCGGCCCGGAGCAATTGCTGGTACTTGTCGTAATTATCGTCGCCGGATGTAAGTTTAATCCGTTCGTTACCAGCCGGAAGCATATCCAGCGTCAGGACATCCATCAGACCATCGTTGTTGAGGTCGGCAGCGTCGGTACCCATCGAAAACAGCGACACATGGCCCATGGCTTCGCGGATCACCTCTTTGAACCTGCCGTTCTTCTCGTTCAGGTACAAATAGTCGTTTTCATTATAATCGTTGGCAATGTAGAGGTCCTGCCAGCCGTCGTTGTTGAAATCGTTGACGTTCACCCCCAAACCAAAGCTCAGCACATTCGAAACGATGCCCGACGACTCGGTAACGTTCGTGAACCTGCCGCCGTCGTTCCGGAGCAGTTTGTTGCCATACGCCTCGTTTCGCTGCTCCCGGTAGCTCGCAAGCAGGTTGCTGAACCCGGCATATTTCTGAATGGAGTGGTTGAGCAGGAAGCAATCGGTATCGCCGTCGCGATCATAGTCGAAGAATACAGCCTGTGTGGTGTAGGAAGGATCATTCAGGCCGTATTCTGCTGCTTTTTCCGTAAAAGTGGGGATACCATCGGCTGTTTTCCCGTTGTTGACATAAAGCATCTTCGTACGCAACCGCGGGTCTTCCGCACCGGCGCGGCACACGAAAATATCTACCCAGCCGTCGTCATTGATATCCACCAGCGACACGCCCGTTTTCCAGCCCTCATTCAGCCCTGTCCCCGACTTTTCCGACACGTCCTCAAATTCCATGTCCCCGCGGTTGAGATACAGCTTGTTGGCCACCATATTACCGGTGAAATAGAGGTCGATGAGCCCGTCATTGTTGAAATCCGCTGCCGCCACGCCTCCCCCGTTATAGAAATAGCCATAACGCAGCACATTGTTTTCTTCATCTTCATCGATGTAGTTGTTGAAATCGATGCCGGTTTTACCTGAATCCAAAAGGGTAAAAAGGGTTTGTTCTTTCTTGCAACCAAAAAGGAGCAGTAACAAAAAGACAGAGTATCTCATGGATCGGACAAGCATATCGTTCCTAAATAGATAAATTAATATTGCAAAAAGGCAGACTAGCCGTCTGCCTCTTGCTTTGTCTTCTACACTGTCAACGTATCAGGGCTTATCCCACCATAACCTGGTCGCAGAGTTATCCGGCCCTCCGAGTTTAGTAATCGCTTTGTCCATTTCAGCCTTGTTCGTTTGCAATTCGCTGCTGACGTAAGGCGTGCGGCGCACCACGGCGTTTTTCGGGGAGTCGGGGTTATCCGAATTGATCCGGGCGTACAGTTTGGGATAACCTGTTCTCCGGTATTCAGCCCATGCCTCGTGGCCGTTTGGATAGTTAGCTAACCATTTCTGCGTGATGATCTGCTCGAATTGCTTAACAGGATCTGTGGAGAACTTCACAGGAACGTCGGTCAGCGCCGGCGATTTAGAGAAATCGGCCAACGCAACGGGAGGTGTGGTTCCATTGATGTAGGCAGTTATTGCAGCCGCATCGGTGATCCCCCACTGCTTCATAGCGGTTTCAATTCCTTTCTCATAGAATTCCTTGGCAGTACCACTGCCCATATTCCAGCCTTTCAGCGCACCTTCTGCTTTCAGGAAGTAGGCTTCTGACGCATACATGATGGCAAATGGGTTTTTGTCCTGAACTGCCGGAAGGAATGCATCAGCCACATTGGATGTTGCATTAGCTTTGTTCTCGGGTGCTTCAAGCTGTATCTGCGTGTATCCGTTACGCAACCCCTTAAAAGTATTGGCAGTCCCCGGTACCGGTGCGTAATACTTACTGATCCGCGGATCGGAATAGCCTTTCAACACACTTTCCATGGCTGCACTCATACGGAACTCGTTCCATGCAGTGGCCTGGTTCATCGGATTGAAGGAATTGGCCGTCACTTTCAGAAAGGCGTCATCTGCATTGCTCGCAAGTGTGCCGCCAGCCACAGCCGCTTCCGCCTCGGTTTTGGCCATAGCGGGCTCCACCTTAGACATCCGCATGGCGATTCTCAACCGCAACGTATTGGCAAACAAAATCCATTTGTCAACGTCCCCCGCATAGATCTGATCGACAGTACCGAATACTTTCGTGCCTTTGAGAGATGCCAGGGCAGTCGTTGACGCTTTCAGGGTCGCCAGGAAATCCTTGTAAATAAATTCCTGCGTATCATACTCGATCGATGCTTCACCGCTACCTACTTTGGAGTAGGGTATTGCGCCCCAGTAATCTGTTCTTGGCAGGTACATGTACACCTTCCAGATATTGGCAATCGCAAACTTTCCAGCGTTTTCATATTGACCGCCAGGGCCTGTATTTTCCAAAACACCTAGCAAAGCGGGTATGGCAGTTCCATAGAAACCGGTCCACGCACCATTGAGCCAGTTCCCCACCATTACGTTCCGGTCGGAAGAAAAGTTTTGCGCTATGTTCGCGAAATATTGGCCCTGCAAATCCGCAAAAAGGCTTTGATAGGTCTGCCAACTCGCTTGAATGGATCGGTATTGCGCTGCCGCAAATGCATTTTCTGTTCCTGACTCGTCCAGAGAGGTCAGTTTGGTTTTGTTTGTATTGATCTCCTCAAAATTATCCGTACAAGAATAACTCCCTATTGCAACGGAGGTTAGGAGAGCGAATGATAGTATTTTATAGCTCCTTTTCATTTCTTTCAGGTTTACAATTAGAATGTCATGTTAAGGTTCAAGCCCAGCGAACGCGTAGAAGGCATCGAGAATGATTCCAGGCCCACAGTCGTATTAGCCGAACCCGCAACAAGTTCAGGATCAAAACCTTTTGCCTTATTCATCAGAAAAAACAGGTTGCGACCTACAATTGAGAGAGAAATCGCCTGAAACGGCGATCTTCCGATGATCTTCTGAGGAAGACTATAACCAAGCGTAGCCTCTCTCAGCCTGATGTTCGAAGCGCTATAAGTAAATGCTTCTCCGATTGGGGTATTGCGCCCGCCAACAAATTTCCAATAGGTTTCGGCGGTAATGGATTTGGTATTGGCGCTCCCGTCCGCCTTTACACCCTCTACCACCATACCGTCCCGGCCTGCCAGGGTTTCCTCCGTTACACCGTCGGCATAAATAACTGCATTGGTGAATGAAGTAACCACGCCACCGACCCTTCCACTGATCAGGAAGCTCAGATTAAAACCTTTGTAGGTGAACCGGTTTGAAATACCGCCTGTCCATTTCGGACGTGATGTCCCCAAAGGAACAGTAGTACCCGACGTTACCAATGGCAAACCCGTCGTATCCACCTTCACGCGGCCCTGTTCATCCCTTTGAAAACCACGGCTATAAATCTGGCCCAGGGCTTTACCTTCCTCCGCACGCATGAAGTTCATAAAGTCGTTGCTAAGCGGCAGAGTGGATAGCCTGTCAGACAATTTGACCAGCTTATTGACATTTCTTGCGTAGTTCAAATCGATACTCCAGGAGAAGTCCGGGGTTTTTACAGGCGTGATGTTGAATGTAAGCTCTATGCCTTTATTTTGAACATTACCCGCGTTGATGTACTCGGAGCTCCATCCTGATGCCGTGGACAATGCCACTGGGAATAATTGGTTTTTGGAGTTACTGACGTAGAAACCGAGATCAAAACCTATGCGGTTCTGCAAAAATTTGGCTTCCAGACCTATTTCCTTCGCTGTTGTCAACTCGGGTTTCAGATCGGGGAAAGGCTTAACATTATCCCGAACAATATAACCAGACGTTCCACCTGCAATGTAGGAGTAAGTCTGGGTTAAAAGATAAGGAGAGGCATCGTTACCCGTTAAAGCATAACTTGCCCTGATTTTGGCAAAAGAAATGGCTTGTGGGAAGTTAAACAGGCTTGTCAATACCGCAGCTGCACCCACCGACGGGAAGAAGTAAGACTGATTGGCTTTCGGTAATGTGGAAGACCAGTCGTTTCGTGCTGATGCTGAAATAGTCAATGCATCCTTCCAGATCAAATCAGCAGATGCAAATACGCCTTGCTTGCGGGTTTGGGTCACTGTCCTGTTGGTAACAGAATTCCTTGCATTGGTAGTAACGAAAAGGTTATCACGGTTCAAACCATTATTTAGTGTCTGATGATTCACGAAATCCCGTTGCAGGATATTACCGCCCAATGTACCTTCCAACTTGAAATCTGACCCGAATTCCTTACTGATCAATCCGAACAAATCGAGGTTAAGTTCGCTATTGTCGCGCCAGTTGGTCTGATAATCACCAAAATCCGCGATGGTATAAGTATTGGTATACCATTTACCCTCAAACTTGTCAATGTATTTGTCATATCCGGCGCGCCCCATCAATGTAAACCAGGGAGTGACTTTATAGTTTAGCGAAGTGAAGCCATATATCCTGTCCCTGTTATCCAATGCCAACACCCTGTTCTTAATCCAGTAGGGGTTCTGCCCTCCATTCGAGCCGGGGTTCCAATAATTTTGCAGTGTTTTGCCCGTCTTTGGATCTACATACTCAAAATCCTTTGCCTGATCCAGCGAGATACTTCTTGGCAAACGGAGAATATGGCGCTGCAAGTTTGCAAATGCTTCGCCTGTCTGCTGCCTATTTTCGATTTTCTCGCTCAGATAAGTCACTTTACCGTCAAAGCTGAGTTTGCTATTGATCTGACTGGAAAGCCTTAGGTTAAAATTATGTCTGCTTAATTTGTTGTTGGACACGATCCCCTTTGCACTTGTGTTGGTGTAGGAAAAATAAGTCTGAACTTTCTCATTACCTGCTGTCAGGGAAACAGAGTTGGCTAATGATGTGCCGGTTGAGTAGAAGTCCTTATAGGAATCGGGTTGAGGCGAATAGGCATAAGTCTTTCCTACATTGGCGGGATCTGGCCCCCATGCGGGTATCTGCTGCCCTTCCATTTTGGCCCCCCAACTGAATTCGCTGCCGGGCTTGGCCTCTCCTCCCACCCCTTGTCCGTATACATTCTGGAAGTTTTGCAGTTCCATCGCCCGCTCCATCTGGAATGTGCTGTTGATGTTAACACCGATGCCTTTGCGTACCGCACCTTTTTTAGTGGTGATGAGCAATGCTCCGTTCGCAGCACGGCTACCATACAACGCAGTGGCAGACGCTCCTCTCAATACGTTGATCGATTCGATGTCGTCGGGGTTGATACTCGACAGACCGTCACTCGCGTCACGGCCGCCATTTGCATTACCGGGACTGAAGTTGGAGTTATCGATCGGGACGCCGTCCACGACGATCAGAGCCTGGTTGTTTCCCGTGATGGAACGGTCGCCACGCAACACGATCCGGCTCGACCCGCCGACGCCGGAAGAAGACCGCACGATATCCAGACCGGCCACACGGCCCGAAAGCGAGTTGGCTACATTAAGCTCCCTTGCCTTGGAAAAGTTATCCGTATTGATGATCTGAGTGGCATAACTGAGTGTCTTTTGCTCCTTGCTGATACCCAGGGCTGTCACAACGACCTCGCCGAGGTTACGCACATCCGTATCCATGCTGATGGTAATACTGGACATTGCAGAAGACACTTGCACCTCTTTCGGCTGGTACCCAACCGAAGAAATAATCAGCGTTCCGGCGCCGCTCATATTCAAACTGAAATTCCCCTCCGCATCCGTATTAGTCCCCCTCGTGGTCCCTTTGATCAGGACGTTGGCCCCGGGAAGCCCGGCACCGCTCTCATCATTCACTTTCCCGGTGACCTGCCGGTCCTGGGCGTGCGATGTATTAATAAATAGTGCTACCTGCAGTAATGTCAGAAGCACACACTGTAAAGTTTTGCTCATAGGTAAGATGGGTTTATTTGGATTTCCTAGAAATTTAAATCTATTAGCACAGATAAGCAACTTATTTGGCATTTTTTAATTGCACTAAACTAATATTTTGCACAAACAACTTTCAAAAGCATTTAAAATGTACAATTTCCATGTTTTTAAAATATTATTTGTCTAAACTACATTTATTAGCCAGCACAAGATTTGGTTGCGTGCTCGAAACACAGTCGCGTATTCGGCATTTTTGTTTTTTTGCCAACAAAGTCTAAAGTGCGGGAGATTATCGGCGGAGCAGAGAATTACGACGACAAAAAAGTTCTACACGCCAGCAGCAGCATCCGACGCCAAGTAGCATAAAAGCAAGATCAGGAGGAAAAGGTCACTCGTATTTGCGCCACGAACCGAGGATCGTTCCCGTCAGTGCGTACACGATCACGCTCACGCCGCCGTCGATCAGCGAAAGCGTCAGTGCCCTCATGGAAAACATGTCCTTAACGATCGTTTCGAACAGCACGAAGACGATCCCGAACAGAAGTCCGACGAGAAAACCGGTTATGAAGGATTTGACGGGGATTTTGGTGAACACCCAGGCCATGGTGTAGGCCATGAAGGATGTGGAAACAATGCTGGCAAGATAGGGGACCGGGCTCGTGGCGGCCTTGATCTGCTCCATTGTGAAGCCATTCAAAGCCATCCATTGTTCTGAAAATACGCCATACCATAACGCTGGCACCACCTGACCTATCACTACGCATACTAGCACGGCCCAAAGATTGACAGATTGTTTTCTCATTGTATTGAGTGTTTTATTCAGTCATCGAAAGGAACTCCCCGGCCCAAATATAAGAGGTTTCAGATATAATTGTGCTTTTTATCCATTGGATATGACAAATTCGATATTCCGCTTCAAACCGGCATATTTGGCCCTTTTTACGGGAGATCTGCGGAATATTTCGCGAAATACTTCTTCTGTTATTTCCTCCCAGTCACCGTTTGAAAAGCCGGAAAGCTCCGGCGGCAGGTTGAACTCCGGCGTGTTGTGCGGACGTGCGAAACGGTTCCAGGGGCATACATCCTGGCACACGTCGCAACCGAAAATCCAGTTGTCGAATTTCCCCTTTACTTCCTCGGGGATCGCATCCTTCAACTCAATGGTGTAGTAGCTGATGCATTTGCTGCCGTCGACCACAAACGGGCCTGTAATGGCGTCTGTCGGGCAGGCGTCGATGCATTTGGTGCAGGTTCCGCAGTAGTCGCCCGTGGCACTGTCGGGCGCGAGGTCGAGGTCGCAGATGATTTCACCGATAAAAAAGAAGCTGCCCATTTCGCGATTGAGCAGGTTGGAATGCTTTCCGATCCACCCCAAACCGCTTTTTGCAGCCCATACCTTGTCCATAACCGGCGCCGAATCGACGAAAATGCGGCCGTTGACCTCTCCCACCTCTTCCTGAATGGCCATCAGCAAGGCACCGAGCTTTTCCTTTAATACATAGTGATAGTCGGTACCGTAGGCGTACTTGGAAAGTTTGAGATCGTCGCCGCCTTCCGGCAGGCGTTCTTCGGGATAATAATTGAGCAAGACAGAAATCACGCTTTTCGCACCTTCCACGAGTTTGGTAGGATCCAGGCGCTTGTCGAAGTGGTTGGCCATGTAGGCCATGGCACCGTGATGGTTGAGCGACAGCCATTTGTCGAGACGGGGCGCTTCGCTTTCGAGGAACTCAGCCTTTGAAATACCACAAAAGTCGAAACCGTTTTCAATGGCCTTCGCCTTGATAAACTGACTTCTCTCCTGCGCTACTATATCTGCTGTCGTCATACTGCAAAGTTACAAATTGATTGTAAAATGCCATCTTGTCAGTAATTTAGCCGTGGCAAAGTAATTTAGGAGGATAATGGCTGTTGCAAAAGTCACGTAACTGCGAAGAACCATGCCGGAAAATACAGAATTCAACATAGATCAAGACAAAAATTACGAAATGAACGAGGATAAAGCTTCATTGGAAACTGACAATCTGGTAAACGAAGAAAATTCCGAAACATCCAATACCATACCCCTGGACAATGCGGGAAAGGAAATTAAGGGTGAAGCACCTTCGGCAGACCCGCTGGACGCTGCAAAGGCTGAAATCGCTGAGCTGAAAGACAAATACCTGCGCCTTTACGCAGATTTTGAAAACTTCCGCCGCCGCACAGCCAAGGAAAAACTGGAAATGATCTCGGGAGCGAGTGCCGACACGGTGAAACTCATCCTGCCGATCGTCGACGATTTCGAACGTGCCAAAGTTTCTTTTGATTCTGCCACGGACGTCGATGCCCTCAAAGAAGGCGTTGACCTGATTTATACCAAGCTCTTCAAAGCACTTAAATCCAAAGGCCTGAAAGCTATGGAATCCAAAGGCGCCGATTTCGACGCTGAAATCCATGAATCCATCGCTCAGTTCCCCGCACCGTCGGAAGATCTGAAAGGAAAGGTGATCGATGAAATTGAAAAAGGATATTACCTGAACGACAAGGTCATTCGTTACGCCAAAGTAATCGTAGGCGCTTAATGCTCTCAACCTTCCTTACGGGATACATCAGTAATTAAAAATGGCAAAGAAAAGAGATTATTACGAAGTCCTCGGCGTGGATCGTGGCGCTTCCGCGGATGAAATCAAAAAGGCTTACCGCAAGCTAGCGATCAAATTCCACCCCGACAAGAACCCCGACGATCCTACGGCGGAGGACAAGTTCAAAGAGGCGGCAGAGGCATACAGCATCCTGAGTGACGAAAACAAACGCCAGCGCTACGACCAGTTCGGGCACGCCGGTGTAGGTGGCGCTTCGGGTGCCGGAGCAGGCGGCTTCGGCGGTGGCTTTACGATGGACGATATTTTCTCCCAATTCGGGGATATTTTCGGAGATAGCAGCCCGTTTGGCGATATTTTCGGCCGTCAGGGTGGAAATGGCCGCCGCGTACGCAGAGGTTCTGACCTTCGGATCAAGTTGAAACTGAACCTTGAAGAGGTAGCGAATGGCGTTGAAAAGAAAATAAAGGTAAAAAGACACGTTACCTGTAACACCTGCGGTGGCAATGGCGCTAAAAACGGCACATCGCTTACCAACTGTAATGGTTGTAACGGAACGGGCCAGGTTCGCAAAGTGGTCAGCACGATGCTCGGCCAGATGGTTTCGACCACTACTTGCCCAACCTGTAACGGAGATGGCAAGATCATCAGCGAGCGTTGCGATTCCTGCGCGGGCGAAGGACGCCTGCTGCAAGACGACCTGATCACGCTCAATATCCCGGGTGGTGTGGCGGAAGGCATGCAACTCTCAATGTCGGGCAAAGGAAACGTTCCTACACGCGGAGGCGTCGCGGGCGACCTGCTGATCGTCATTGAAGAAGAAGAGGACGCGTTGCTTAAAAGAGACGGCAATAATGTCGTGTTCGATATGCACCTGAGCTTCATCGATGTCGCGCTGGGCACGTCGGTTGAAATACCAACTATTGACGGCAAAGCACGCATCAACATCGAATCGGGAACACAGGCTGGTAAGATCCTGCGCCTCAAAGGCAAGGGTATCAAAGACCTGAATGGTTATGGAAAAGGCGACCAGCTCGTACATATCAATGTATGGACGCCGCAGCAACTGAGTTCGGACGAACGCTCGACCCTCGAATCGCTTCGTCATTCGCCGAACTTCCAGCCGAAACCAGGCAAAAATGAGAAAGGCTTTTTTGATAAAATGAAAGACTTCTTCCATTGATCATGCCAATTCAATAAATATTCCAGGAGAGCTGCTTCGTAACCGGAGCGGCTCTTTTTGCTTGACACCAATAGCAGCATCCGCAATTCATCATCAATCATTTGTAACCAAAACAATTACGCAATGAAATCTCTGTTGCTTTCCGGCGCATTGCTTTGCCCGGGAGTCCTGACGGCACAATCCACGCCGGCGGCCGGCGTACCGGCCTCTATCACATTCGCCACTTACAATGTGAGTATGGAGGCCGAAAACTACTTCCCGCGCGGCACGCCGGGAAATTCCGAAAAGGTGCTGATCAAAGAACTGGCTTCGGGCTCCAATCAGCAGATCAGGAACATCGCGCAGATTATTAAAACCGTCCGCCCGGATGTGATTTTGCTCAATGAGTTCGATTTTATCAAAAATCCGGAGGAAGGGGCGGCACAGTTTGTAAAGGCTTATTTGAAAAATGATTCGGATGGAGCGAAAGGCATCGACTATCCCTACTTCTACTACTCCACCGTCAATACTGGCCAGCCGACGCCTTACGATCTCGACAGAAATGGCAAAGCGGAACAATACGGCTCCGACGCCTGGGGATTCGGCAATTACCCCGGTCAATATGGAATGGTACTTTTGTCGCGCTTCCCGATCGATACCAAAGCCGTCCGTACATTTCAGCATTTCAAATGGAAGGACATGCCCAATGCATTAAAAACCACCACCGAAGACGGTTCCGACTGGTACGCACCGGAAGCCTGGGCGCAATTTCCGCTTTCGTCCAAATCGCATTGGGACATTCCGGTGAAAGTCGGTGACAAAACCATCCACGTCCTCGCCAGCCACCCCACCCCGCCCTCATTCGACGGCAAGGAAGACCGCAACGGCAAGCGTAACCACGACGAAATCCGTTTTTGGAATGACTATATCACCGAAGGAAAGAGCGGCTATATTTATGACGACAACGGCAAAAAAGGCGGCCTTGCCCCAAGTGCATCATTCGTATTACTGGGCGACCAAAATGCCTCCCCCGACGAAGGCAATGCAATAGCTGACGGTATTCGTCAGCTTATCGCCAATCCGGCCGTAAATGGCGGCACCGCTCCTGCCAGCAAAGGCGGCGCCGAGCATTCCCCAGGCAATGCATTTGCCAAAAACCACACGGCATTCTGGCGCATGCGCGCGGACTATGTGCTGCCCTCGCGTAAGGGCTTCCAGGTGATCGATAGCGGCGTTTTCTGGCCAGCCAAAGGTGAACCGATGGCAGAGTTGGTGGAGAAGCGGGAGTCGAGCTCGGATCATAGGTTGGTTTGGGTGAGGGTGAAGGTTGAGTAGTTGCGTACAGCGCCCCATCTCAAAACGGCCGTCAATACTACTGCCCATGCACAAGCGGCCCGGACAATCCGGGCCGCTTGCGTTGCTTAAAAGACCTTTGTCTTGATTGTTAGATGCCCTTTTTTGGCCGTTCCGGGAATATAGTCAATCCGAACCTCCCTATCATAGAAATCCCAACGGCCCGATGAATCGATGCGCCCGGCTGGAAGCTCAAAAGTCCATACACGGTGTATCGTGTCCGGATAGTAAATCTCCACCGTGGCCGTACCGTCTAAATATCCGCTAATGGACGCTTCCACGATATCCGCATGTCGGGAGCGGGAAGAATCCTCAAACATATATACCTGAGAAGGATCGGTAATTTCGAATACGCGTTCGTCTTCCATCCCGTACGGCCATATAAGCAGGAAGAATGCCAGGCCGATGAAGAGCAAGACAATTGCCTTGACCAGGTTATGGATATTAAATATGCTTTGCCATTTCATTTTAATAAATCGACGTCTTAATTGTGAGGTTTCCTTTTTTCGCCTCTCCCGGGAAATATTTGATGACTATCTTCCGGTACACATAGAGATCCTGATGCGACTTGACATTTACCTTCCCCCTCGGCAAATGGATGCTATCGTTAAGCCCTCCTATCAAATAGCTCTGAACCACCACCTCGGCAGGTGCGTCCAACGTGTCAGTCACCGTGGTTGCCACACAGCACCAGGGATGGAAAGAGGCAGAGTCGGTAAAATAATGCTTTTGGGATACATCAGTTATGTGAAACTCGCCCTTTCAAATGAGCAACTTGTGGCTATATAGATGAACAGCAGGCTGATAAATAACCTGCTATCTACATATCTCTTACTTTCCGTCTTGATTTGCGCCATTTTAATAGATCAACGTCTTGATTTTCAAACTTCCTTTCTTCGCTTCACCAGGGTAATATTTGACAGCGATTTTTCTATATCCATAGAAATCTCCGTGGGAGTTCTCGATGGCCACCTTACCCTTCGGCAAATGCAGGCTATCGATAAACCCTCCAATGAGATAACCTTCCACAATTATCAAGGCAGGGGCGTCCAGCGTGCCGGTCACGGAAGTAGTAACGCAACAGTCGGGATGGAACGAAGCCGAATCGGTAAATGTGTGCTCTTTCGATACGTCGGTGATGTAAAACTCACCCTTTTCATATGAGCAACCGGCGGCGGCTGCGATGAACAGCATGACACCTAACTTCCTGTATATCTGCCATTTGCGAATTTCGAATGGGCTCATTTTTAGAGAACTTTGGTAACAATTCTTACATAGCCTTTTTTGGCCGTTCCCGGGATATAATAGATTTTGATCTTTTTATAAAAGAAATCCTTCCGAAGCCTAAGCGAATCAATGCGACCTGGCTTTAAATAAAAGCCGCCTACCCAATACTCGGATTGGGGTACGTATTGGATCTGCACCTGTGCTGTGCCATCAATTTCTCCCGTAACCGTTGCATCCACGCAACAAAAGGCATCATGAAATGCAGAATCGTAAAAGACATACGGCTTGGAAGGGTCGGTAATTTCGAATACTCCATCTACTTCTCGCCGACAGCCGACGAACACGCACATTACAAAGTAGGTCAAGAAAAGTACTTGCCAGCTCATTTGAAAAGCAGGACGCCAAGCGACCTGCTTTTCAAATAATTCATTAATTACATAAACCAGTCCCATCTGTCGACATAAACATTTGAAATGTACCCTCCGCAACATTCTCTGGTGTTAGTCTTACCCCCATTCCACCCACGATTTTTTGCAAAATAGTATTCGCGATCAGCGCTAGCTTTGGGCCAGGATTATAAGCAGGCATTGAGGCCAATGTAGCACTAATTTTCTTGTAGGTCTTGATACCCAGATCATTGTTAAATAAATCCATTGTCTTTTGATTCTCCGGAGACACCAGTTCATGATTATTGGTAATTTCAAGAGTAGTTGAAACGCCAAATTGCATGCATAGAAATGCAGACCATGCCGCATGCTTGAAGGCATTCCAATTTCCGTCATCGGAATCATTGCAGTAGAATAATTGCACAAATGCCTTTGCCGTTCCCCATGCAAAGGCTGCTTGTGGAATCAACCACTTTCTATTTTGAAAATAATCCTTCTCTGTTTGATTCATGCTGCCCCATAATTCTGACACGTAAGGCAACTGCATCAACGCTTCAAAGAGCACGTCACTGCCCCCGGTAAGAGTCACATCTAGTGAATTCGACCAAACGGTTCCTGTCGCTCCAGAGCTTTGGCTGACATACACCATTTCACAAGTAGTCTCCTGATAAATCCAACCCGAACAACCATAACCGGCCACACACCCCTGGTGGTACCAATCCGTGCAAACTTCCACCATATCGGAAGTCCGGCCGCCTTTGTTCGGCCCGAACATGGCTACCTGCTTTCCTTCTTCGTAAATCAGCCCATTCACCAGCTTGCCATTCATGTCGAAAAAGTAAACTTTACCTTCAAAATTCGAAGGATCTATTTTTCCGTCCTTCAACCTCGGATTATAATCCGCATCGAATACTGTTCGCATTTCCATTGCCACGATTTTGCCACGGACTTTACGTACAACCAGACTTCGTTGAATTCGTCCAGCGACATTTTCTTCATCTGGCTTCCGCTTGTCTTTTCGGCCATCTTTAATGCGGCAGCCAAGAAAATTACCTGAAAGTACCGGCGCTACGACAATTTCATCGTCGGCCGCAACCTTCCGCTGCGTCGCCGCGCCCCAAATAACCCTGTCGTCAGGCTGTCCAAAACTCCGGGCTGATTTACTAAAACCGGAATACCATTTCTGGGCTTGTTCGACGGTGAAGTCGTCGGAGGGCAGCACATTGGCCTTTTCACCCGTGTCCTTACATCCAAACACAAAGGCAAAAGCAATCACCAGCGCGAAGCGCTGCATAAAGCATTTCTTCATAAATTTGAAAGGTTTAAGTTGACTAATTTGACTCGAACCGCAACCCCGCCCGTCAGGTACCAAGCTTACGGCGGGGTTTTGATTTCGTGAATGTTGGCATTCGGAAAGTGATATGCAAGCGACATTCAGCCCACAGTTGCGCACTGCTAGATATTAAGGAATAGTCGTGTTTATCGAACGGAGCCAAATAGCACAATTGGC